>PWFM01000024.1 GCA_003553895.1 Syntrophomonadaceae bacterium
AAGCGTCCTGGTCATGTCCTGCGGGCACCCCGAAGAAAGGGTTATCACCGATTTAAAGACAGTAAGCGGGGATGAGCTGTCCTATTTTTCATTAATCATTTCGCGAAAGGAGCCGGTGCTGAAATGGCAAAACCGTTAATACATATTGTGGGGGCGGGTCCCGGTGACCCGGAATTGATCACGGTCAAGGGAGAACGCCTGCTCAGGGAAGCAGACCTGGTGGTCTATGCCGGCTCCCTGGTCAACAAGCAGGTCCTGGGCGTAGTGGGGAAAGAATGCGAACTCTATGACAGCGCCGGTATGGATCTGGAGGAGATCTGCCGGGTGATGATCGATTATGCCCGGGCCGGTAAAAAGGTGGTTCGCCTGCACAGCGGGGATCCGAGCATTTACGGTGCCCTGCGGGAGCAGATGCAGATTCTGGAGGAGGCCGGGGTCGGCTACAAAATGGTCCCCGGTGTAAGTTCATTTGCAGCCGCCGCTGCAGCGGTGGGTAAGGAATATACCCTGCCTGAAATTTCGCAGACGGTAATTTTGACCCGCCTGGCCGGGCGCACGCCGGTGCCCGAAGCGCAGGCCCTGGGGCGGCTGGCCGGGCACGAAGCCAGCATGGCCATTTTCCTGAGCACGGGTATGGTTGACCGGGTGGTCGAGGAGCTGAAGCAGGGCTATCCTGAAGATACCCCGGCGGCGGTAGTCTACAAGGCGTCCTGGGAAGAAGAAAAAGTCATACAAGGCACGCTGCAAGATATTGCCGGCAAGGTCAAGGAAGCCGGGTTGAAGCTGAGCGCCCTGATCCTGGTGGGACGGTTTTTGGGCGACCCCGTCAGCCGTTCCAAACTTTACGATGCCGGCTTCAGCCACGGCTGCCGGGAGGGCAAAAAGTGAAAGTAGCCATAATTGCCATCAGCAGAGACGGGATCACGTTGGCCGAGAAGCTCGCAGAGCTCTTTGATGCTGCCGATGTCTATGTCCCGCCCCGCCTGGCAGAAGCAGCAGAAGCGGGCGACTCAGGTAAGGCCGAAGCAAATTGCGGGCCGGGGCAGGACCCTGGGCTTGATCTGGGTAAACCGGGTATTATTCCCGGAACAGCCGATGCTTCCTGTAAAGCCGAATTTAAGGTTAACAGCAGCAGGGATGCTTGTAAAGAAACAGCTGCATCAGGCTGTACCGAAAACCGGGACGGGCAAGTTGACCGGGATGATGGTTCGGAGGAAGATCTGCTTTGCGGCGGCCAGAAAGTTAATTTAAAACCATTGAACGGGGGTTTTTATCCCGGGGTGGCAGAAATATTCAGCGCTTACCCGGCCCTGATCTTTGTATCTGCCGCCGCAGTAGCGGTGCGGGCGATTGCCCCCTGCCTGGCGGGAAAAGACCGCGACCCGGCCGTGGTGTTAGTTGATGAAGGGGGGCAGTTTGCCATCAGCCTGCTTTCAGGGCACCTGGGCGGGGCCAACGCCCTGGCGGAAATGGTTGCCCGCCATTTGGGGGCGCAGGCGGTGATCACCACCGCTACCGATACAAAAGGCATTTCAGCTTTTGACAGCCTGGCCCGGCAGTGGGGTTGGTCTATCGAGAACCTGCCCGATTTAAAACATATCAGCGCCGCCATGCTGGAAGGACGTGAGGTAGTGCTCTACGGGCGGCAGACTGAAGGCGGTGCAGCGCCGCAGGGTGGGGCGGCTGCTGAAAGCTTGAAGGATTTGCTGGCTGGAAAACTGACCGGGAATGTTTATATTACCGAAAAGAAAGAAGAATTATCCCGGGCCCGGCACGGGGCGGTGATAATCGACAACTGCCTGGAAGAGTGGCCGGTCCCGGAAGGAATGCCGCTGGTGATCTTGAGGCCGAAAAATGTAGCAGCGGGTGTGGGTTGCAGGAAAGGTGTCCCGGCCAGGGCAATTATACAGGCGGTCGAGCATGCTTTCTGCGAAGCCGGGTTTGCGCTAAAAAGCCTGTCCTGTTTGGCCAGCGGAGAATTTAAAGCCGGTGAAGCCGGCCTGGTTGAGGCAGCCCGTTATTTCGGGGTGCCCCTGAAAATATTCAGCCGGGCGGATATTGCCGCCGCTCTGGAAGAAGGCGCGCTCAAGGACTGCAGCCGGTCCGCTTTTGTTGAAGAACAGGTCGGAGTGGGCGCCGTGGCAGAACCCTGCGCCGTTCTCGGCAGCGGCGGTAAGGGACTTGCCCTGCCGGCCGAGCGGGGAGAGGGCATTACCGTGTCTCTGGCCGAAGGGCCTCTGTTCACCGCATGAAATGTCCAGGGCTTCGAACCTGGAGCTCCTGCTTTAAAGTATTTTATTATCTGTTTATCCGCGCAAGCAGCCTAAAAAAGAGGTTTTTATGCTCAGGATTAGAATGGTGGTAGATAAAAGCTTTACTTACGGTTAAATAGTTGCAAGTTTAACAAGAGGAGCATTGCAGCATTTAATAATCATTTTAAAAGATCAGGTTTGAGCTTTAGTTAACTTTAAGTGTTGACAGCATCCGGCAGGGAAGGGATTGGAATGAAAATGGCTTTGGGAAAAGTTAGTGTGGTGGGAATAGGGCCCGGGAAGCCCGAGCATATGACAGCACGGGCCCGGGAAGCGATAGAGAACAGCGATATGGTGATCGGCTACAAACTCTATGTGGAGCAGGTAAAGAGCCTGATTGGAGACAAAGAAACTGTCGCTACGGCTATGGGTAAAGAGGTGGAGCGCTGCCGTTTAGCAGTTGACGAAGCCGGGGAAGGGAAAAATGTGGCCCTGGTCAGCGGCGGTGACCCGGGTATTTACGGCATGGCCGGCTTGCTTTTGCAGGTTGCGGGCGAAAAGGAGCCGGCCCCGGAAGTGGAGATTATTCCCGGGGTTACGGCAGCAGGCGCAGCGGCGGCCGTGCTTGGCGCGCCTTTGATGCATGATTTTGCCGTGATCAGTTTAAGCGACCTGCTCACCCCCTGGGAACTGATTGAAAAGCGTCTTGCGGCAGCGGCCGGCGCCGATTTTGTCGTCGTGCTTTATAATCCCCGCAGCAGGGGGCGAAGCGATCTCTTGGCCCGGGCCAGGGAAATAGTTATGGAGCACAGGGGGGAGAAAACCCCGGTTGGGATTGTGCGCGGAGCAGGCAGGGAAGACCAGCAGCAGTGGGAGACCACCCTGGCAGAGATGGGTGCCTTGATGGAAAAGATCGATATGGCCAGCCTGGTCATTATCGGCAGCAGCCGCACTTATTTTGATGGTGGTAAGATGATCACGCCGAGGGGGTACCGGGTATGATCCTGGTTTTGGCCGGAACAAGCGAAGGGCGTTTAGCCGCGGCTTCCCTGGAAAAAGAAGGCTTTGAGGTGATCGCTTCCACGGCTACCGCCTACGGGGGAGAGCTTTTGGCAAAAGATTTTCACGGGGAGATTACGGCACGGCCTTTAAGCTTTGCTGAGATGGTTCGGTTGATCACCGAGAAAAAGATCGATAAAGTGATCGATGCCACCCACCCCTATGCAGTGGAGGTTTCAAGCAATGCCGTGGAAGCCTGCCGGTTGAAAGGGATAGCTTACGAGCGCCTGGAGCGGGATGAGGAAACCTTTGCTGAAGAAGACGGGCTTTTCAGGGCCAGGGACGTGGAAGAAGCGGTCCAGCTGGCGGCAGATGTGGAGGGCAGCATCTTTTTAACCACGGGCAGCAGCAAGCTGGAGTCTTATACTGCCGGGCTTGATGCGGAAAGGCTGGTGGTGCGGATCCTGCCGGTAAAAGAGTCCCTGGAAAAGTGCCTTAGCCTTGGTATTTCGCCCCGTAACATCATAGCCATGCAGGGGCCGTTCGATGAAGAGTTAAACCGCTGCTTGTTTAAGCATTACCGGGCTTCCCTGGTTATAACCAAGGACAGCGGCCGGGCCGGGGGGACCAGGGAAAAAATTGATGCAGCCCGGGGGCTTGGTATCCCGGTGATCCTGATCAGCAGGCCCGGGGGCCAGGTTGAATAAAGGTAAAGCAGCGAGGCCGGATTATGACTTTTCTGTGTCACCTGAACAGTATTGCACATGATTAAAGGCGGTGATGTGAGCTTGCAAGCAAATTGAATCACTATGAAGTTTTTATTCCATAATCTTGAATTTTATGGTATTATTAAAATAGTATTAAAATGTAGGTTTTGTCCCCAATTTTTAAACTGGTTAAAAGTCTTCTTTCTTTGAAAATCTGCCTGCGAACAGAATTTTATTAACGCAGACTGTTGTATAAAGTATTGCTTAGACATGCGCTTTTTGAGCCATAACCAGGTCTTAATATTGCCAGCCTGGTTTTGCTTTGACCCGGAGATAACTACAACACCGGAGGGAATTGGTACGCATGAACAGCCAGGAGTTCGGTAAGTTACTGGCGGCGCTCAGGAAACAAAACCTGAATGAATATGGTAGGAGTTGGACGAGGGAAGAATTGAGCAAATTTATTCATATCAGCCCCCACCAACTGGGCCGGTTGGAAAGGGGCAACCGCAAATACCTGGACACGGAAACCCTGCAGCTTTTGGCCGATGCCTTTAACTTAACTACTCTGGAAAGAAAAGAACTGTTCTTTGCCGCAGTAGGAGTTTCGGAAGACGAAATAATCAACCCCGATGATACAGAGACCACTTCGGAATTAAACAGCCTGTTATCAACCCTGGAAAAAATGCAGGCCCCGGCTTTCATGGTTGATGATTATGCCGATATTGTAGCGGTCAACATGATTATGATGCGGTTTTACCAGGTAAACCCGGAATATGTGGAAGCAGGCGGCACCAGTTATGCCGCCTTTAATCTGTTAAAATTCATATATGATGAAAATTCCGGTTACAAAGATGCGGTCGGCGCCGCCTGGGAAGCTATGGCCAGACGGAATATGAACTTCTTCCGCCGGATATCGCTCAGGCAAAGGCACAAACCTTATTTTATACAAATTCTTACTGAAATGCGCCGGATCAGGAAATTTGATCTGCACTGGCATGAGGTGACCCGAAGTCCTTCATATGTAGATTCAGTCTACGATATTTTCCAGTGGCACCATCCTGCCTACGGCCCGGTCCACCTTGTTTTTACCGAGGCTGCGGTCCCGACAAGATACGGCAACCTCTACTTGTTTACCTACACGCCCCTGGATATTCACACTGCTGAGGTATTCCTCGAAATCGCCAGGGAAGCGGGCGGTCAGGCTTTTCAGTTCGCCCCCTGGCCTGTCAAGCCTTTAAACGAGCCTGAAGAGTAAAGGATTATCCAAAAGCAAACCATGCTGGAAAGGGGATAATTATGCCGGAAAAACGAGATTATGATCAGCCCGGATCCGAGTTGCGCTACAGGGCCCACCCCTGGCACGGGGTCTACCTTGGTGATAACTGGCCAGATATTGTCAACACCTATATCGAGGTCGTGCCGAGCGATACGGTCAAGTATGAGTTGGACAAGGAAACGGGGATCCTGCAGATTGACCGGCCCCAGCTTTATTCAAGCATTTACCCAACCCTGTACGGGATGCTGCCCCGGACCTACTGCGGCCAAAGGGTCGGCGATTTTTGCAGCCATAAGTCGGAGCTCGAAGGGGTCAGGGGGGACGGGGATCCCCTCGATATCTGCGTGATGACCGAAAAGATCGTCCCCCACGGCGACATCCTGCTGCGGGCCAAGCCGATCGGGGGGTTCCGCCTGCTGGACAGCGGTGAAGCCGACGACAAGATCATTTCCGTCCTGGTCGGCGATGCCCTCTACGGTCACTGGAAAGGTATCGAGGATGTCCCGGATGAAGTGATCAGGCGCCTGGAGCACTTCTTCCTTACCTACAAGCAGATGCCGGGTGGAGATGAGGAAAAGTGCGTCCTTGAGGCGATCTATGACAGGGAAGAAGCCCATGAAGTGATCCGCCTGGCGCATGAGGATTACCAGGATCTTTTTGCTTAAGAAACCCGTTTAAAGAGGCAGGTGACAGGCTTACCCCGTTCTGCCCGGTGCAGGAAATCAGGATTCGATCACGGCCGCGAATTCAGGCAGGACGTGGAAGCGCAGTTCTGAACCCTCCCGTTTAGGATGAAGGAGATGGTTTTTCCCGGAGGCGCGGGGCTGTGATTTTCTCCTGTTTTAAGTTGTTATTAATAACCGGGAGGAAGCAGATGGAAAAGGGATATGTGCAGATTTATACCGGCGACGGCAAAGGCAAAACCACGGCCGCCCTGGGGCTGGGCTTGAGGGCTGCCGGCAGCGGCTTGAAGGTAATCATGTTTCAGTTCCTAAAAGGTATGCACAGCAGCGAACTCGATAGTGCGCCCATGCTTAAAGGCAGGTTTGAGATTATCCGCCTGGCTGAAAGCGCTAAATTTTTTGGGGCCCTTGATAAGGCAGAAAAAGCGGAGCTCAAGGAAAAACTAAAAGGAGAACTGGGCCGGGTCAGGGAAGTGCTTGAAAACCGCTCCTGCGACCTGTTGATCTTAGATGAAATTATGGCTGCTATCCACGGCGGACTGCTCACGGTGGAAGAAGTAGGTGCCCTGGTAGACTCCCGCCCCGCATCCATGGAACTGGTCCTGACCGGGCGCAAGGCCCCTCAGGAGCTGATCGAGCGGGCCGACCTGGTTACGGAGATGAACTGCATCAAGCATTACATGGACTGGGGGGTTGGCGCCCGCAGGGGCATCGAAAAATAATCGGCTTCAACCCCTTGCCGGATTTATTTTTTTTGTTTATAATGATAGTAATAAGATGTTATTTATCCTGTTTATTTGGTTTTTCTGCATCAAGCCATTGTTGCTTTGGCGGGAAAAGGAAAGGAGCAAGTGTATGCAGCTAACAAGGCAATCTGAATACGCAATCCGGGCCGTCCTGGAACTTTCCATGTTGCCGGAAGGTGAGTTCATGCAGAGCCGGGCCATTGCGGCGCGGCAGGAACTGCCCGAGCAGTTTTTAAATAAGACTGTCCAAATCCTGGCCCGGGTTGGCCTGGTGGAAACCAGGCGGGGCATGCAGGGCGGGGTCCGTCTGGCCGTACGGCCTGAATCGATTACCATTGCCGATGTAATCGGAGCGGGGGAAGGAAAAATTGCCATTAACCCCTGCCTCTCAGGAGGTTACCATTGCGCCAACCGGCCGTCATGCCGGGTTCACGGCATCTTGAACCGGGCTCAGGAGGCCCTGCTAACCGAACTCGGCAAAGAGACCTTTGCCGAACTGGCCGGTGAAGACGAAAAGAGGATAACTTCTTAACCGGCAAGACTCTCTTTAATATCTTAAAGGAGGTATGTAAATGTTTTGCAATCAGTGTGAACAGACAGCAAAAGGAGAAGGCTGCACCGTCAGGGGTGTGTGCGGAAAATCGCACGAAGTGGCCACCCT
>PWFM01000064.1 GCA_003553895.1 Syntrophomonadaceae bacterium
AACGAACTGCTAACCGGTTTAATTGAAAACAGCAACGCCGGCTTCCTTTCCAGGCGCCTCTGGGCGGCGGGAATTGAAGTCAGGGAAACCGCGGTGGTAGCGGACGACGGGGAGGCGATCCGATCCGCCCTGAACAGGGCCCTGGAACACAGCGAAATAATTATATTCACCGGCGGCCTGGGACCTACAGAGGATGATTTAACCAGGGAAGCGATTGCATCTGCCCTGGGGCTGTCCCTGAACCTGGACCAAAAATGGCTGGAAAAAATAGAACATTTTTTCAACATGCGCGGGATCAAGATGCCGGAAAATAACCGCAAGCAGGCCTTAATCATGGAAGGGGCTTCTCTGCTGGAAAACCGGGCCGGCACCGCCCCCGGTTCAATTCTTAAGTGGGAAGGCAGATTGCTTGTTTTGCTGCCGGGGCCGCCCAATGAACTAAAGCCCATGTTCGATGATCTGGTCCTGCCGGCCCTGAAAGATTTCAACCGGGGCAGCCTGAGCCGGTTGAAAACCCTTAAATGCTGCGGTATTGGCGAATCAAGCCTGGAGAATAAAATAAAAAGCCTTGAAAACTGGGATTTACCCCCGATTTCTTATGTGGCCAGAGGGTATGAAGTCCATCTGCAGTTAAAAGGAAGAGGCAGCGCCGCAGAAGCGGCGGCGTCTATCGAGAAGGGCGAAAGCAAGCTCAGGGGGCTGCTTGGCGATTGTATCTACGGCAGCGATGATGATACCCTGGCCGGTAAGGTTGCCGAACTGCTCGGCGAAAAGGGTTTAACCCTGGCCCTGGCAGAGTCATGCAGCGGCGGACTTTTATCGAGCATGATTACCGATATCCCGGGCAGTTCTCAATTTTACAGGGGCGGTATGGTAGCTTACAGTGGAGAAGCTAAAACAGGCAGCCTGGGCCTGGCAAGAAGCCTTCTGGAGAAGGAAGGTCAGGTCAGCGAACCGGTGGCCATGGCGATGGCCGAAGCGGCCAGGGCTAATTTTAAATCCGACCTGGCCGTCGGAGTTACCGGCATCGCCGGCCCGGACGGCGGCACAGCCCAAAAGCCGGTGGGCCTGGTTTATATTGCCCTGGCCGGAAGATGGGACTGTTATTGCAAAAAATTTAACCTCGGCGGCGGCAGGTTGGCCGTCAAGGAAAGGACGGTCCAAATGGCCCTGGATATGATCAGAAGGGAAATATTAAATAATTACGGGCAATAACCCCGGTTATATCATTGCCCGCCCCGGATTGGAGGATCCTTTATTTTGGCCAGGCTATTCATAGCGCTTGAATTAACCGAAGAGCAAAAAAGAGAGGTCGGCGCTTTACAGGAAAAATTGCAAACCTATATGGAGGGTGTGCGCTGGGTCAAACCGCAGGGATTGCATCTAACCCTGAAATTTTTGGGAGAAACCGACGAGGCCCGCCTGGATCACATTAAACAGGCCATGGATGAAAGCGCCGCTTCAATTAAGCAGTTTGCGGTTGTATACGGGCAAAGCGGTGTTTTCCCTTCCCCCCGGAAGGCAAGAATAATCTGGGTCGGCCTGAGGGAGGGGTATGAAGCGGTGTGCGATGTAGCGGCCGGAATGGAAAAAGCCCTGGCCCGCTGTGGGTTCGAGCCGGAAAAGAGGAAATTCACGCCCCATCTGACCATAGGAAGGGCCCGAAACCCGCTTCCTGAAAATATTGCCCGGCTGTATATGGACCGCGAAAAATCTTTTACCACCGCCGCCTGCGTTATCCGGGGAGCGACACTTTTTGAAAGTAAACTCTCGCCGCAGGGCGCGACTTACCTGGTGCGTTACAGGTCCGCTTTTCACAGCCAGTAAGGCTAAAACATTTTTGAACCTAATAGAAATTAAAAAGTTTAATCATAATTAATATCTATTTTTATGATAAAAACCGGCAGGAAAAGCGGCAAACAAGCAGAATAATTACCGGGAAAGGAAAGACCCTTAAGGAGGTTAACATAAATTGGAAAAAGAAAAAGCTCTAGAATCAGCCCTGCTGCAAATTGAAAAACAGTTCGGCAAAGGCTCAATCATGAAGCTGGGCCAGGATGCCATAGCGGAAGTCGCAGTTATTCCTACCGGGTGCCTGGCCATAGACGCAGCTTTAGGAGTGGGAGGGGTGCCCCGGGGCAGGGTAGTGGAAATATACGGCCCCGAGTCATCCGGTAAAACCACAGTAGCTCTCCATATAATTGCGGAAGCTCAAAAACGGGGCGGTTTTGCTGCCTTTATCGATGCCGAGCATGCTCTCGATCCCCAGTACGCCACCAACCTGGGCGTAAATTTAGATGAACTCCTGGTTTCACAACCTGATACCGGTGAGCAGGCTCTGGAAATAGCTGAAGCGCTGGTGCGAAGCGGCGCCATTGATATCCTGGTGGTTGATTCTGTGGCCGCACTGGTTCCCAGGGCAGAGATTGAAGGCGAAATGGGCGATTCTCATGTCGGTTTACAGGCCAGGTTGATGTCTCAGGCCCTGCGCAAGCTGTCCGGCGTAATCAGCAAATCTAAAACGAGCGCCGTTTTTATCAACCAGATCCGGGAAAAAGTTGGCGTTATGTTTGGCAATCCAGAAGTAACCCCGGGCGGACGGGCCCTGAAGTTTTATTCATCCGTGCGGATGGAAGTGCGCAGGATTGAATCGCTAAAAGTAGGCTCCGATCAGATCATCGGCAACCGGACCAAAGTTAAAGTGGTCAAGAACAAGGTTGCCCCACCTTTCAAGGTAGCTGAATTTGATATTTTATACGGCAAAGGGATTTCTGCGGAAGGTTCACTGATCGACCTCGGCCTGGAGCACAAGGTTATCACCAAGAGCGGGGCCTGGTATTCTTACGGGGAAGAAAGACTGGGCCAGGGTCGGGAAAATGTCAGGGACTTCCTGATTGAGAATCCCCAGATCCAGCAGGAAATAGATAAAAAAGTGCGCGAACTGGCCGGTTTGCCTGCAGGACAACCTCCTAAAACGGACCAGGGATCAGGTAAAGAGGATCATTCCGGGGGAGAGGCCGGCAAAGAGGCCGGGCAGAACCAGAAAAAACAGTCTTAACGGAGTTGAAACCGCTTGGATGAAGAGGAAGCTCAAAAAAAGGCGCGTAACATGGTCTTGCGGTTGCTTTCTTTCCGGGCCCGCAGCCGCCAGGAAATAGCCGCTTACCTGGAACGTAAAGGGTTTACCGAACAGGTAAACGCTTCCATCATCCAGGAGCTGGAAGGCTACAGTTACATCAATGATGACCAGTTCGCGGATGATTTCATTGGCAGCAGGAAGTCCCGCGGCCACGGGCTTAAAAAAATCCGTTACGAACTTTATATGAAAGGACTCGACGAAAGGCTAATCGAACAAAAAATTGCCGATCACTTTGATCCGGATCAGGACCTGCTCAGGATAAAAGCGCTCCTGGAACAACGGGCTGCCAGGCGGGCGGGTATCGATGAGCGCAGTGAAGACAGGGATCGCCTGCTGCGGCGTGAGGCAGCCTTCTTAAAGCGGCGCGGATTCCAGGATAACCTGATCATGAAGGCGCTGAAAGATTTCGATCCGGTGGAATGATATTTACAGAGCAATTATATTTTCTTGACATAATATTCTACAAAAGCTAAAATTGTAATAGAAAATAGAAAATATGTTTAGCAACAGCAGTTCAGGACATGACTGTTAAGAGAAAGCCCTTGGTGCGCCTAAGCACTGCGGATAGATAAAAATTTATAAGCATATCTTTCAGAATAGGGGGTAAATCTACCCTTTTCTGGCCTTTCTCTTTAAGCTGTGTTTTGAACGCAGCTTATATTATTTATAAGCGAAAAATCATCAAATAAATAAAGATAAAGCAGCATCGGTTTATAAAAAGAAGCGGAGGTGATAAAAGTGCCAAATATAGTTTTGATGATCGCAGCCGCCGTGCTGGTTGGAATAGGAATCGGGTATATAATCCGCAAAAAGATTGCTGAATCAAAGATTTCTACAGCCGAAGCCGCGGCAAAACGAATAGTCGATGAAGCTACACAGGAAGCTAACTCCTTAAAAAGAGAAAAAGAGCTCGAAGCCAAAGAAGAAGCCCACCGACTGAGGAATGAACTGGATAAAGAAAGCAAGGAAAGGCGCTCAGAATTGCAGAGAATGGAGCGCAGGTTACTTCAAAAAGAAGAAAGCCTGGACCGGAAGATCAGCAACGTGGAGCGCAAAGAAGAAGAACTGAGAAAAAAGGAAGAAGAAAACCGGAAAACTGAAGAAAACTTGCAACAGCTTCACCGGGAACAACTCTCCGAGCTTGAGAAAATATCCGGCATGACTACAGAAGAAGCCAAAGAGGTTTTAATGCAAAGGGTCCGCGAGGACATTGACCATGAACTTGCTGTGATGGTTAAGGATATGGAGAATCAAGCTAAAGAAGAAGGGGATAAAAAGGCAAGGGAGATTGTCACCCTGGCCATCCAGAGATGTGCCGCCGATCATGTTTCAGAGTCTACGGTATCTGTTGTCAACCTTCCCAATGATGAAATGAAAGGCCGCATTATTGGAAGGGAAGGCCGCAATATCCGGGCCCTGGAAACTTTAACCGGCATTGATTTGATTATTGATGATACTCCTGAAGCGGTAATAATCTCCGGTTTCGATCCCATCAGGCGGGAAGTAGCCCGCCTGGCCCTGGAAAAGCTGGTCAGCGATGGCAGGATCCATCCGGCCAGGATTGAAGAGATAGTTGAAAAAACCAGGAAAGAGATTGAAGCGCAGATTAAAGACGAGGGTGAACGATCCGCTTTTGAGACAAAAGTCCATGGCCTGCACCCGGAATTGATTACTTTACTGGGTAAACTTCGTTACCGGACCAGTTATGGCCAGAATGTCCTGCAGCATTCGATCGAGGTGTCTCACCTGGCCGGTATTATGGCCGCTGAACTGGGTCTCGACATTACCCTTTCCAAGCGGGCAGGGCTGCTGCATGATATTGGGAAAGCCATCGATCACGAAACCGAAGGTTCCCATGTGCAGATAGGAGGCGATCTGGCCAAGAAGTACAAAGAATCGCCCGCAGTTGTCAATGCCATAGCCGCCCATCACGGCGACATCGATTTTAACACCCTGGAAGCAGTGCTGATCCAATCGGCAGATGCAATTTCTGCAGTCCGGCCAGGGGCAAGACGCGAAACCCTGGAAGCATACATCAAGAGGCTGGAAAAATTGGAGAATATAGCCGATTCTTTCGACGGCGTGGAAAAAGCCTATGCCATCCATGCCGGGCGAGAAATCAGGATTATGGTCAAGCCGGACCGTATCGATGATTACTCCTCGATTAAAGTAGCCCGCGATATTGTTCAAAAAGTAGAAAATGAGCTTGAATATCCCGGACAAATCAAAGTAACGGTTATCCGTGAGACCAGGGCTGTCGATTACGCCAAATAACCATCTAAAAGGACCCGCTAAACCGGGCCCAAGATTAAACGTAAGCGCCCTCATAATATCTAAACTATTATGAGGGCGCTTTATTTTCCGGCAGGAATCTGCCTGACTTTAAAAGAATATATATAAAGAATAATTTTTATAGTTAAGATTTTGTCCGGTTAAATAATTATCGACGAACCATTTATGAAACATGGAGAGCTATCATGCGTTTTCTATTTATCGGTGATGTTGTTGGTAAACCCGGGAGGGATTGTCTGCAAAAAATATTGCCGAAGATGATCAATAACCAAACCTATGATTTAATTGTAGCCAACGGGGAAAACGCGGCCGGCGGCAGCGGGATCACGGAGAAGGTTTATTATCAATTGAAAGAAACTGGCGTTGACTTAGTGACCGGAGGCAATCATACCTGGGATAAGAAGGACGTTTTTAATTTTATTGATCGGGAGCCGGATTTGATCAGGCCCCTGAATTATCCTCCGGGAACCACCCCGGGTAGCGGCTGTAGAATTTTAGAGCGAAGGGGGTTGAAAATAGCCGTTATTAACCTGATCGGAAGGGTTTTTATGGGCCCGGCCGATTGCCCTTTCAGGACGGCGGAAGAAACAATTGCCGGGATAAAAGCTGAAACGCCAATGATAATCGTCGATATGCACGCCGAAGCCACATCAGAGAAACAGGCCATGGGTTGGTTCCTGGACGGGAAGGTAAGCGCAGTGATTGGCACCCACAGTCATGTTCAGACAGCCGATGAAAGAATTCTGCCGGGGAAAACGGCTTATATAACTGATGTTGGTATGGCCGGACTTTATAATTCCATACTGGGAGTGGATAAAGAGGGTCCATTGCAAAGGTTTTTGACCCAGATGCCCCACAAGCTGGAGATCTCTAAAGGAAAAGAGATTTTTAATGCCGTAGAAATTGAAATTGAAGAAACAAAAGGCGAGGCTCAGTCCATCAAGCGAATATATGAAATTACTTGACATAAAAATTATATCAAATTATTCATATAATTCAGGCAGGATATTGTAATCTTAGGTCGAATAAAGTAATTAAATCCGCAAAGGAGGATCATAACAAATGGAAGTATTAAAAGTCTCAGCAAAGTCCAATCCAAATTCAGTAGCCGGAGCGTTAGCGGGAGTGCTTAGAGAAAGAGGGGCAGCAGAAGTCCAGACTATTGGAGCTGGAGCTCTTAACCAGGCTGTAAAAGCAGTAGCAATTGCCCGGGGTTTTGTCGCGCCGGGCGGAATCGACCTGATTTGCATCCCGGCCTTTACGGATATCGAGATTGACGGGGAGGAACGGACTGCCATCAAACTAATTATCGAGCCTCGTTGAAGTATGCCGTTTTGTTAACAGCCTGCCATTCAGCGCTAAACACCCTTTTGGAACAGTTTGATTTCAAGGGTGTTTTTTTGTGGGTTTATTTCTTTACTGTTATAATACTTAAGGCAGGATAATATTTGATTGGAAAACCGGACAGATGAACAAGAGCAAGCAAAGACGTGTTGATCTCCATGTGCACAGCACTGCCTCGGATGGAATATACACCCCCGGGGAGTTATTAAGTATTGCCGAAAGGGCCGGCCTGGCAGCGATTGGTTTAACAGATCATGATACGGTAAAAGGTTTGCCGGAAGCCTTCGAGGCGGCAGGGGAAAAAGAGATCGAGCTCGTGCCGGGCGTTGAAATAAGTGTCCTGGAAGGTAAAACAGAAATTCACATCCTGGGTTATTATCCAGGCGATAGGGAACGGTTAAATAAAGAGCTTGAAGATATCAGGGAAGAAAGATTCAGCCGCATGCAGATCATTGTCGACAAATTGAAGAAGCTGGGTTTTAAGATCAGGCTGGAAGATGTTTTAGCCGAAGCGG
>PWFM01000165.1 GCA_003553895.1 Syntrophomonadaceae bacterium
CAGCCGACTGCTGTTTCGTCTCCGCGGCCCAGGGCGCCGTGGATATGCGCCCTGGGATTCCCTTCCCGGTCAGGAGCGATAATTCCCAGGCTGATTGTCTCCCGCGGCTGCCTGTCAATTTCCTTAAATATCGGTTCAACTACATCCAGGGAATCAGTTTCGGGGCCAACCACCATCCGGCCCTCCCTCAATCCACCGACTATATGAATGAGCCCAACCTGAATGTTCTTTTCATCGGCAAAATTCTCCAGGCAATCCGGCAGCAGATCTCCGTCTTCCAGCCTGATCACAAAAACACGTCCCGGCTTTCCTTCTGCAGAGTGCATCTTTACCTCCCATAAAACCGGCTTTGCAAGCTTTTATCACACCGCATCAACAGGTGCACTGCTTTCAGCATAACCCAATAATAATTGCTGCTTAGAAACCTCCTCATTAAAGCCAACAATCATATCAAAACAGAAAAATTAACTATTGATAGCCTAAAGTGAATACTTGTAATACATATGCCAGGCGAAGCTTGAAGGGGCCAAAACGGGATGCTAATGATAACCGACTGAGAGTTTAGTGATTAGATCCAGGTCTAATCAAACTTCGATCAACACCGAATCACCCTGGGCCAGGCCACCACAGATAGCGGCCACTCCCAGGCCCCCGCCCCTGCGGCACAGTTCAAAAGCCAGGGTCATCACCAGCCGGGCTCCACTGGCACCTACCGGATGACCGATGGCAATGGCTCCGCCGTTAACATTGGTTTTGCTGCGCAGGTCTTCCAATTTTTTCGCTTCCTCTCCAGCCAGGATTTTGGTGCTGACCAGGGGCATAGCGGCAAAAGCCTCGTTAATCTCAATCAAGTTAACTGCTTCCAGGTCTATTCCGCCGGCCTTTTCCAGGGCCTTTTCTATAGCCGGGGCCGGGACTGAAGCAATCTGGTGCGGCTCCAGGGCCACACTGCCGATACTTTTCACTATGGCCAGGAACTCAATACCCAGTTCTTCAGCTTTTTCACGGGACATCAGCACCAGGGCGGCGGCGCCGGTATTCAGGCCGGGCGCATTGCCGGATGTGACCGTAGGGCTGCCGTATATTAATGGAAGCCCGGCCAGTTCTTCCAGGGTGGTGTCAGGCCGGGGCTGTTCGTCCTGCTCAACCAGAAAAGAGCCCTTCCTGCCCTCAATCCTGACCGGGAATATTTCCTCTTCAAACCTGCCATTTTCCAGGGCTTGACTGTATCGCTGCTGGCTGAGCAAAGCCCAGCGGTCCTGTTCTTCCCGGTCCACATTGTACTCCAGGGCTACTTCTCCGGCATCAACGGCAACAGGGTTCCATCCTTTATAACCGAGCGCAAACATAGGATCGACCAGTTCTGCCGGACCCAGCCGGCGCCCCCAGCGCACATCGGGTGCTAAAAAGGGTGTCCGGCTCATGTTTTCCGCACCTACCGCCACTACCACATCTGCTTCTCCACTCCTGATCGAACGGTAACCCATATGCAGAGCCGTCATGGAGGAGCAGCAGGCCCGGTCAATGGTCAGGGAGAGCACCTCTGGTCGTAAGCCGGCTTTAAGGACGGCTTGCCGGGCCAGGACATTGGTTTCCAGGGCATTTTCCGAAAGGACACAGGTGCCGAAATAAAGTTCATCGACCAGATCAGAGCCCTTGTCCAGGCGGCTCAACGCTTCCCGGACAGCCATCACCCCCAGGTCCAGGCTGCTGATGTTTTTCATCGCACCGCCAAATTTGCCAAAGGGAGTACGGGCGCAGGCGGTGATCACTACCTCATTCCTGGCGCTCATATGGAGCTCCTTTCATGTGATAAATATAGATTAAAGGCCCTAGTCATACTGGTAAAAACCACGCCCGGTTTTACGACCCAGGTGGCCCGCTTCAACCAGTTTTTTTAGAATCTGAGGAGCGCGAAACCGGTCTCCGTAAGCCTCAGTCAGACCCTCCGCCGCAAAAACCATGGTATCCAGACCAACATAATCGGCCAGTTCAAAGGGACCCATCGGATAGTTAAGGCCGAGCCTGACCGCCTTGTCGATATCTTCAGCATTGGCCACCCCTTCCTCCAGCACTCGCATGCACTCAAGCATGTGAGCAGCCAGGACCCGGCTGGTTACAAAACCCTGGGCGTCTTTAACCAGGACGGTTTCTTTACCCGCTTTGTGGGCCAGATCCTGAATAAGCTCCACTGTTTCAGCCGAGGTGTCCACTCCGGCAACAATTTCCACCAGCCTCATCAAAGGCGCCGGGTTAAACCAGTGCATGCCGATGACCCTGTCCGGACGGTCGGTCGCAGAAGCCAGATCGCTAATACTCAGCTCAGTGGTATTGCTGGCCAGAACTGTTTCCTGGTCGCAAATCTTATCCAGGGTAGTAAAAATTTCTTTTTTAAGGGCCAGATCTTCAGGGACCGCTTCGATTACAACCTGGGCTCCCTGCACCGCTTCGGTCATTTCTGTAGTCGTGGTTATCGCTTTTAAAATCTCTTCGACTCTTTCCTCGCTCACTTTGCCCGATTTGACGAAACGATCCAGGCTTTTCTTAATCCCCTTCATCCCCCGGGAAATAACTTCCTCGGATATATCAAGCAACCCGACCCGGTAGCCGGTTGAAGCCAACACCTGGGCAATGCCACTGCCCATCTGGCCGGCTCCCAGAACAGCAATTTTTTTAATTTCCATCGTTAACTCCCTCCTTGAAAGATATTTAACCACTACTAGGCCTGCCCTTTAATCATATACCTTTGTTTTTCGCTTTTCAGTTTTTACGCCACAGGGGCAGGTCGGTTTCGGGATCGTGTTCGCGCTGCAGATCCGGGCCAACAATCTCCTCGATAGCAAATTCTCCGGCAAAAACTACGGTTCCTTTCTGCAGATGACCACCTTTGACATTACCTTCACTATCACCGAGGGTAACATGCAGGTGAGCCGCAGGTTCGCCATCCCGCAAACTCAAGTTACCCAGGCAGTTTAAAATTTCCAGGTGTTGATTAAATTCAATATCCTGGTAAATCCGCCTGTCCTGATCATAATAACTGATCACCGCCTTCTCGACGGCGCCAATAATCTCCACCCTGGCGCATTTAATCCCTTCTCTCGCGGCAAATTGTTGAACGCTATCCAGCAGGTCCGAACGGAAGGGGATTCGCCCGATCCAGATTCGCCCTTTTTCGCCTATTTGATGCCACATGTAAAAACCTCCTGTACCATTGCTGAGCTGATTAATCAAAAACCTCCCGGCCTGAACCGCCGGAACATTAAAATACGCTGTAACTGTAGAAAGCTAAGCCGGCGATCATGCTGATAATAATCCCGAGCAAACCCATAGCCAGACTAATTATGATCAGAACACCCTGAATTTTAAAGTAAATATTCAAGTTCTCCACAAACATGTTAAAGTTACCGGAGTAAAGCTCAGTATCCTGTTCCATTAACAATGCTTCAGCATACTGCTTGGCATTGCGCAACTTCACCCCAAGCACAATAGCAATGATTCCGGGAATTGCCCCGACCACGAAAGCAAATACTCCGGCCAGTGCCGATAAAACTCCTCCAATAATGGTAATAATCCCTACAAACCCCATCCAGGCACTCAACTGCTGCATTTTCACGCGATCCAACATTATCATCCCTTTCTTTAATTAATATAACCCATGCAGGCTGAACACATCTTCACCGCCAATCCGGCAGCCTCTTCTAAACTGAAACAAGTTTGCCTTGAAACAGTTCCGCCGTCTGCGGATCGCAGGTTGCGATCAGGGTCTGTTTAGCTTGGGCAAAATCCTGAACGGCCCTGGCGGCGGACTGCTTTCTATCCGGGTCCAGGTTCACCAGGGGGTCGTCCATGATTAAAAAGCCCCCGGCTTCCTGGAGAAGATATTCCGCCATAGCCAGCCTCAGGGAAAGAGCCGCTCCGCTGGCTGTCCCCGCTGACAACAATTGCACAGGTAAGGTTTTGCCCTCTGCCGCAGTAACGCTTAGGGGCAGAGCTCCTTCCAGATCACCCAGGTGATAGCGGTAATTTGTGGCCAGGCTTAAGTACCTGGCAAATGCATCTTTCAGAGGTGCATAAGTATCACTATCCAGTTCAGCTTTCAGGTCATAAAATTCCTCTTTGACCTGTGCGATCGCCCGTCCTTGAAGCTTAAGCTTTGCCAGGTGTTCATCGGCCTGCTCAAAGCCGACCTGGAGTTCCTCGGTAGATTCCTCAGGCATACGGCTTTTCAGTTCAGCCAACTCGGCCTTTAAATCAAAAATCCGTTCCTTTATTTGCTGGTTTTGGCTGCGCATTCTTTTTAATGAATCGATAAACTGATCGGCGCTTGTAAATTCTGCGGGTAAAGGGGCCAGCCCCTCCAGTTTTTTCTTTATTTCAACCGCCTGCTGCCGCAAACCGGCCAGTTCATCCAGGGCCTGATCATGGCTGCCGTATTTTTCCTCCCACTTTTGGAGCTTCTCTTGTTCCTGTTCCTGCCTGTAGTTAGAAGAATTCAAAGTAAACCTGACTTCCTCGATATCAGCTTTGACCTGCTCCGGATCACGGACATTTATCTCGGTGCCGGTTTCTTCAACTGCCTTTTCCAGTTCTTCTATGGTAAACCGCCCCAGGCTGCTTTCCAGTTTGAGCCGGTTTGCTTCAATTTTTTTCTCCAGCTCTTCCCGCCGGGCAGCTGTTTCTCGAGCCTGTTCCAAATCGTCAAGGGACAATTCTTCAAGTTTTTCATTAAAATCTCTAGCGGCTTTTTCAGCCTGCTCAATAAGATCTTCCACATCCTCATCACCAGCCTGGATGTTAATAGCCCATTCTTCACCTTCGATGATCAGTCTCCCGGACCCTTCCAGAAATAATTCCCTGGCCACTTCAACTTTCCGGCTCTCTTCTAAACCCGAAGTTACAGTCAGTTCAAGGGGGCGTTTGGCCCGGAAAGATGCTTTAATTTTCATCGCTTCGGCCAGTTCTTTCAACCGCTCCCTTTCGCGATGTTTCTGTTCCAGGAATTTCAGTTCATCCTTGCCAACAGGAGGTAATTTTTGTCTTTCCGCTTCCTTGTTTTTAATTTCTTCCTGCAAGGGTCCGGCCTGCTGGAGCAGTTCCCTCTTCCGGCGGGTTTCAATAATCTTTTCCGCAGCCTCAAGTTCTTCCTGCAAAGCTTCCTGCCGGTGTTTACCCTCCTTAATTTCTCTTGCCAGCCCTTCAACCTTCTCTTCAGTCCGGGGCCATTCAGAAATTACCCCTTTGAGGCCTGCTTCTTTTTCCCGGATCGAGTCCAGTTTTGGTTCCAGGCTTGCTCTCTGTCGGGCATCCTCCTCCAGAGCTTCCATTTCTGTTAGCCGGCCCGATGCTGAATCCAATTCCTTCTTTTTCTCAGCCAGCTCTTTTGTAAGGACGGTAATTTTAGCTTCAAGCGCCTGCGTGTCTCTCAACCTGCGGCGTAACCCTTCCCGCCTGTAATAAGCGGACAGGATGGCGCCGACATTCTTTTTGTGGGGATTGTTTATGTCACGCCCACCCCGGGGACCGTCCAAATCCGGATCCCAGTTTTGCATAAGGTGATCATATTCCTGGTTTATTTTTGTTTCAAGCTCCGCCAGGGATACACCCCCTGATTCATGCAGGGCTGAACGAAGTAAATCGGACACAGTAGCGAGCGCTTCCCGGTTATCTTTCAGCCTTTCGAAAGTCCGGTTTATTTCCTCTTGCCTGGCAAATAGTATTCCTTTATAGGTCCCTGCTCCAAAACGAAGCTGATCCTGCAACCGCCTCCGCGCTTCTCCAGGATCGTTTATTTCACTGCCGTCAGGCAGGAACATCTTCTCTTCCCTGGCCCCTCCCCAGGCACAGCGGTAGGAAACTATTTCACTGTAGATAGTTTCAAACTCAATTTCCACCCGGGCAGTATCCCCGGATGGATAGGGCAGGCAGTTCTGCAGGAAACTCTTCCAGTCCTCGCTTGATTTCCGAACATGGGCGGGAATAAACAAAACGGCATAAATAGCGTTGATCAGAGTGCTTTTCCCGGCCTCATTGGGGCCGAGCAGGATATTTAGCCCCCTATCGAAAGCATAGGATTTATCAGCCACGGCCCCAAAAGGCGCCAGGCGCACCTTCCTGATAATCATTGTTTCACCTCTTCAACCAGGCGGTATGCTGTTTGTAAAGCCTCTGGATCATCCCTTTCTGCCAGCCGGTTTAAGAAACGGTAAGGAAAAGAACCTTCCGGGTAGTGGGCGGCGATTACAGCGGGAGTAATTTTTAAAGTCAGATCACTATCGTCTATTTCAAGGTAAAGCAGCTCTTCTTGCCAGTTATTGTAGGCTAGATAACGAGCTTTGTAATCTTCTTCAGGCAGAGTTCCGGAGAGTCTTAGCTTGACCAGGGTCTGTCCGGCTTCAGCAAAACCGGCCAGATCCCGCTGCAGATTTTCAAGATCTTCCCTGTTTCGGACCTGGCCGTGTATTTCAGTAAAACAAAAACGGCCTGTTTCGATCAAACGGCTCAGCGAGCGCCCCGACTCGTCAATCTCCGTAATCCACGCTCGCCCTTGATGGCGGCAGTCAAAGCCATCCGGTTCGGGGGTTCCGGCATATATAAAAGGCCTGTTTTCGGCCACTTTTTGATCAGGGTGAGAAATATGGGTATGACCCAGGCAAATGTGATCCAGGTTGAGGGAAACCAGTTCTGCTTCTTCCATCGGGTAATACAGGTTTTCAAAATCAGGTGAAATGCCACTTACTGCGCCGTGGGCTACTCCGATGTGCCATCTGCCCTGCGGTTTTTCAACAAGTTCTTTGATCCAGCCCAGGCGGTTGGTTGGGGAATGCTTGGCATCGCAAGGAGCAGGGTAGAGCACTGCTTCAATGCCGTAATCATGAAGGGGATAGGGTTTCATATCTGTCAGCAGGAGCAGTTCTTCCGGGGCCCTTTCTCTAAACTCGGACCAGAGCGATCCATATGGTTCATAATAGTCGTGGTTGCCGGGTAAAATGGCCACACAACCCTGGAAGCGGCTCAAGGTTTCTACCGCCCTTTTGACCACCACAGAGGCTATGTTAACCCGGTGAAACAGGTCTCCGGCAATAATCATCAGCCGGCATTGCTCTTTATTGCCCCGTGCTACCAGTCCGCTCAGGGTATCAAACCTGGCTTCGCTCAGCTTTTCCCGCACTTCTTCGGGGTAATCACGGTTTCTAAAAGTCATACCCAGGTGCAGGTCGGCCGTATGTAATATTTTTAAAGACAAGCTAACCCCTCCCCGCTCGATA
>PWFM01000200.1 GCA_003553895.1 Syntrophomonadaceae bacterium
ACTACCTTGATTGCTCTAAACGAGTAATTCTTAATTCATGATTTTCAAGTTTTTGGGTGTTTTTAATTTTCGCTTCTTCTAATTCTTTTATTTGCTGTTTGTTCGATATGCTATTTTCATACATGGCATTTATTTTGGGCATGATTATATTTTCCAGATTGAGGAGGAATTTCTCTATCCTATTCTGCCCTTCTTTTAGGTCAGCAACATCTGCTTTAAGAGCAGCCACATCTGTCTTCAGGACTGCTACATCTGTCTTTAGGTTAGCTACATCTATCTTCAAAACAGCTACATCTGACTTCAGGTTAGCTACATCTGTCTTCAAAATAGATACATCTGACTTCAGGTTAGCCACATCTGTCTTCAAAACAGATACATCTGACTTCAGGTTAGCCACATCTATCTTCAAAACAGATACATCTGACTTCAGGACTGCTACATCACTTTCTAGCTTTTCTTGACCAGCCAGCAGTTTAACAGTTAGATCAATATTTTTTTCTGCCACGATCTATCCTCCGTTTTAAGCATGAACTGCTATAGTTTATTTCTGCAGACGCAATCAATATCCTGCATGGCTCACCATTTTCATCTTCATTATTAACCCCAGAGTGTATTTTTCCAGGGCCTTACAGGCGTTGTTTAAATCAACGGGACTTAAATCTCTGTCACGGGCCAGAACTATGATAGACACGTAACTATGTTAAAGTTATAATGTAACTATAATATAACTAGAAAGAAAGGAAGCGATCCAGATGCCTAACCTGACCATCCGCAACATTCCGCAAGATCTTCTTGAAAAAATGCGCAAGCAGGCAAAAGCGGAAAAAAGAAGTTTAAATAATGAAATCTTAATGGTTCTGGAAAAATGTGTTGATATCTACCATAGCGGTAACAAAGATGATCCGTTTCCTCAGGAAGCACAGGTTGAACTGTGGGAAAAAATTGCCGGGGAATGGGAAGACAGGCGTTCAGCGGAAGAGATTGCAGATGCTATAAAAACACATCGAACAGCCGGCAGAAAGGTGGATTTATAGATTGATACTCTTAGATACTGATGTCTGCATCCATCTACTTCGCGGAAACCGCAATGTTATAAAAAATAGACGGAACTATCCCGACGAAGTGGCCATTTCATTCATGACTGTTGCTGAACTATACTATGGGGTTGAAAAATCGGCCAACCCCCGGAAAAATAAAACCGTCTTAGAACAATTTCTCCTTACGGTAAGGATCTTCCACTCAAACCGCAAGATCACATCCAGGTTCGGTCAACTGAAAGCTGACCTGGAAAATAGTGGCACCCCCCTGGCTGACGCCGATCTTTTAATTGCTGCCACTGCCCTTGAAACATCGAACCTGCTGGTTACCGGTAATATTAAGCACTACCAGCGCATTGATAACTTAAACTTAGAAAACTGGATATCATAGCCGAAATAGGTGGATCAGTCGTAAATCCTTGTTTAGCAAGAACCATAAATATATCTTTACAACTATCAGGCAGCTGTTTGTTTATTGTCACAAGTTTGAGTCTTCGCCTGCGCCGTGCTATAATCAGGGCACTGCAGCGGCTACTGCCAGTAACTTTAAAGGGATGGGTTCATACTTTTTATGCGCAATAATAACCCGGGCGGCAACATATTTCAGCATATCCCCGAGAACCTCTTTTCGATCCTGGCCGGACCGCTAAAAGGTCGGCATGCAGACCTGCTGTTTTTAATTTACGACCAGTACCAGCGCACTATCTATACCATCCCCCGGGAAACAATAATCGACTTGTTCTGCGAATACTTAGAAACTGCAGATCCGGCCGAAGAGTGGCTTAACGGTGAATGGAACATGCTGGAAACTGATCTTAACGATCAGGACCCCGCCCCTTCCCTGCCGCAGGATGCCCGGGAAAGGGCCGCTCATTTTCTGCGCAAGTTTAGTGATGCAAAGTGGGTTATCCAGGAACAGCATCACGATTATTCCCTGCATATTACCCTGCCCGATTACAGCCTCTATCTTCTGGAAACGTTAGATAAAATTCGCACCGGCTACCGCATGGAATTCAGGGGCAGGGTCTTAAGCGTTTACCAGAACCTGACCGGGGAAGACAGCCTCTCATATATCGCCCTGCAGCAGGCCCATGAATCAACAGCGGAACTGATCAAGGGTCTGACCAGCCTGAACCACAGTATCAAGAAATACACGGAAAAATTGCTGGAAATGGAGAAACCGCGCGATATTATCAGCCAGATTTTTGATGAATACCAGACCAAGATCTTAGGCGAGCAGTATTATCGCCTGAAAACCTCTGAGCATATCTCCAAGTACAGAACCGGGATTTTAGGCCGGGTTAAAGACTGGCAGGCAAACCGCCCGGAGATCATCAGCCAGGCCGAGCGGATGGTGGCCGAAAAACAGGCCGCAAGCCGCGGGGAAGCGGAAAACATGATCTACTTTTGGCTGGATAACATTGAAGAGTCTTTTGCCGGGATGGACGACATTTTGGCAGAGATAGACCGCCGCAACTCGCAGTATGCCCGCTCAGCCGTAGAAAAGCTGCGCTTCCAGATGCAGCAGGGCCGCGGAATTGAACAGCAGCTGGTAACCCTTTTGCGGCACCTGGCCCGGCGGGCCCGGGAAGAAGGGGAACAGGAAGAGCTGCCCTTTGAAATTGAACGCAGCCTGCGCCTGTTTCGCCAGCAGGCCGTAGATGAGCTAAGCGTGAAAATGCCCGCCCGGAGCAGCAAGCAGCACGACCCGCAGCCGATCAGGTTAAATGAAATCGACGGGGCCATCCGGGCCGGCAAGCTAAAGCGCTTTAAAGAGCGGGTGGGCCAGGAGCTTACAGTAGATGAAATCAACCGCTATGTTACAGAAGAGCTGTTAAAGAACAGGCCATCAATGCCGCTTAGCGCCAGCCCGCTTAAGACCCGGGAACAGTGGGTTAGACTGATCTATATCCTGCTCTACAGCCGTTCCCGGCGGGCCCAGTTTAAGTTGAAGGGCCCGCGCAGTAAAACGGTGCAGCTGGCCGGCGGTAAAATTGAACTGCCCGCCTTGGTTTTGGAGCGAAAGGAGCAGGCTAAATGAGCGGCTTTGCCAGTCTTTTTGAGCAGCTAAGTGACCGCGAAAAGCAGCAGTTCAGCGAAACCCTAAATTTGCTGCTGGCCAAAACCTACCTGGTATACGAGCGGGAAGAAGACCGCCGCCATTACCGTTTCGTGGAGAAAAACCTGGAGCTTTTCACCCGCTACCTGGAAATGGCCCGCTGGAGCCTGTATTTGCAAAAGCAGTACATGGTCATCCAGCTTTACAACATGGATGAAAGAAACCGCTACAGTTTTAATCTCCAGGAAACCATTTTTCTGCTGATTTTAAGGCTGCTTTACGATGAAAAGCGGCGCGACCTGCGCCTGACCCAGCAGGTCCTGGCCAGCGGGTGGGAAATCCAGGAAAAATATCTGGCCCTGCAGATAAAAAGCCGCCTTCCCTCAAAGGAGGTTACCCACCGTATTTTGAAACGGTTCAGTTCCTTTGCCTTGCTCGATTTAAAAAAGGGGCACTGGCGGGATCCGGAAGCTTTATACCAGCTTTATCCAACCCTGCTGTTAGTGATCAACCCGGGGGACTTAGAAGCGCTAACAGACTGGCTGCGGGAAGAGGCTGAACCGGAAGAAACCAGTGGTGAGGAGATTAATGAAGGTGAGAATGACGTTCTCGCAAGTGATACTAATGGTTGGGCAGAGGGTGAGGATTAGATCATGCGCCGTTTGAGTAAAATCAAGTTGATTAACTGGCACTTTTTTACCAATGAGACCATCCCTTTAGATGGCGATACTTTAATCACCGGTGATAACGGCGCCGGCAAATCGACCCTGATCGATGCGCTGCAGGTGGTCATCGTAGCCAACTTAAAAAAGGTGCGCTTTAATTCTTCGGCCATGGAAGACCGCACCACCCGCGACATCAGAACCTACCTGCGCGGCAAAACAGGCGTTGAAGGCAAAGCCAACTACCTGCGCAATGAAGATTTCACCAGCTATATCGTTCTAGAAATTACCCGCACTAAAACTAATAAACCGTATCTGATCGGGGTGGTCTTCGACTATTTCCACACCTCCGGTGAAGAAGAGCACGTGTTCTTTCGCCTCGACGAAGAGCCCCTGCACGATAATCTTTTCTTTAAAGGACCCGGTGAACTGCGCAACCGCAGCGAATTTTTTAATTACCTGAAAGCCCGTGAAATAAAGCACCAGCAGTACAGAAATGATCTTAACCGCTACATCTATGATCTGCGGCAGCTTTTTGGAGGAGCCAAGGAATCTTTCTTTTCTCTTTTCACCAAGGGAATCTCCTTTTCCCCCCTGACCGACCTGCGCAGTTTTGTTTACGACTATATTTTAGAGCAGCAAACGCTGGATGTGGAAAGTATGCAGGAATACTTCGAGAAGGTCCGCCAGGTGGAGCAGTTGATTGAAACTACCAGGGCGGAAATAGCCGATCTGGAAAAAATTGAAACCCGGTACCGGGAGATTGAAAAGCTGCGAGAGACTTTGAAAACCAACGATTACATGGTCCACCGCGCTTCCCATGAGGCGAAGCTGGAAGAGATTGCCTTAAAAGAACAGCAGGAAACTGATCTTACAAAAAAACGAATTGCCCTGGAAGAAAAAATTGAAGGAAAAAGAAAAGAAAAAGATAATTTAAAGGAAACTTTGCGCAGCCTGGAAGAAGCGATGCAGGAGAATGAAGCGCGGCGCAGAGAAGAAGACTTGAAGCGCCAGGTTGAACAGCTGCGGGAAAAGCTGGACGGGTTGGAGCAGAAGGAAAAGCGTTTAAAAGAGGACCTGCGGACCGAATGGAAAGAGTTTGAAACCCTGGCAGCAGGTCTGGAAAAACTGGAGGCGCCACTTGCACTGGTCCGCTCCCTGCAGCAGGCACAGGAAGGCTGGCTTAAAGCTGCGGAGGCAGAGAGGGCAGTAAAAGCCTTCCCGGAGGATCCGGGTAAAGCGGCTTTCGCCTGGTCGGAAGCAATGAACTGGTTAAATCTGCAAAAAGAGCGCCTGCAGGTGCGCCGCGAGGAGCTGCGCGAAGAAGAAAAGCGCCTGAGAACTTTAATCAGCAACCTGGAGCAAAACCGGGTCTTAGGGCCCGAATCGCCGACGATGAAATTAAAGGCAGTTTTGGAAGAACACCTCCTGACCCCCACCGGGGAAAAGGCGCCGGTACATGTCTTTTGCGAGGCCATTGATTTAAAAGATGAAACCTGGCGTAATGCCCTGGAAGGGTACCTGCACACTCAGAAATTTGACCTTTTGGTTCCACCGGACTATTTCGACCAGGCTTTAAACTTATATGAACGCCACAAGTTCAGCCTGCAAATTGAAAGGGTCGGTCTGGTTAACAGCGCCCGGTTGCTGAAAGAAGGGCGGGCGGCCCGGGAAGGCAGCCTGGCCGAAGAAATCTCTGCCCCTGTGGATTACATCAAAGCTTACGCTGACTGGCTGCTCGGGGCGGTGATGAAGTGCAGTAACGAAAATGAACTGAAACAGCACCGGCGGGCCATTACAGCAACCGCCATGCTCTACCAGAACCACAGCGCCCGCCAGATTCCGAAAAGCCGTTATGAGACTCCCTTTATAGGGCGGGAAGCGATCAGGACCCAGCTGGCCCGCAACCGGGACCGCCTGGAGCTGGTTAAAAAAGAACAGGCAGAGATCGACAGCAAATTAGAGCAGGCAAACAAAATCAGCGCTTTCCGCAGCGATAAAAGCGACCGTTACAACCACTGGCAGGAAGAAATCCGGGTCCTGGGGGAAAAAGAAGGGGTTGCTGCAGAGCTAAAGACAGTGCAAGCCAAAATCATGTCCCTCGACTTTAGCGAATACGATCGCTTAAAAAAAGAGCATGCCGGGAAAAGCGCCGCCCTTGAAACACTGGATGGCGAACTGCAAGAGATGAGCAAGCAGGATGGCCGCCTGGAGACAGAGCTGGCAGCTGTAAAAGAGCAGCTCTTGCAGCTGGCCGCTGCTGGCAAAAATCTCAAAGCTGAGCTGGAAACATTCACTTCCACCCTCGATCCGGAGCTGGAAAAACGCTGCCTGAGCAAGTGGGACAAAGAGGTTAAAACCCGCCCTCCCCATACCCTTCAGGCCAATTACAGCAGCAACCGGGAAGGGATCAATACCAGAATCGGCAAGCAAAGGGAAGGCCTGGTCAAGGAGCGCAGTGAGTATACCAATCGCCATAATTTCCCCGGTGATCCGGAAAGCGAGAATAACGATGCTTTCCGCAGGCGCTACGAGCTGCTGGTCGAGAGTCACCTGCACCAGTATGAAGGCCAGGCCCAGGAAGCGCTGGAAAAAGCCCGGCAGAGCTTCCAGGAACACTTTATCGCCAGGCTGGGCGAATATATTGAGCGGGCCAGGCAGGAGATAAACGAACTGAACCGGGCCCTGAAGGGCATGCGCTTCGGCAACGAAGAGTATTACTTCAGCCTGACTGCCAGGGCGGAAACCAGCCACTACTACAAGATGATCACCGATTCCGGGATCTACGAGGGTTCCATTTTCCGGCCGGCCTTTTTCGAAAAACACGGCGATGCCATTAACGATCTTTTCAATGAAATTACCAACCGCGACAATGAACTGATCGATACAGTTCACGAATTAACTGATTACCGAAACTACCTTGATTTTGATATCCTCATCACCGACGATATGGGGAACAGGTACAATTTCTCCCGGGTGGCGCGGGATAAGTCGGGCGGTGAAACCCAGGTTCCCTTCTATGTCGCCATTCTGGCTTCTTTTTACCAGGCCTACCAGCTCTACCGCAAACATGATGGCGATACCCTGCGCCTGGTGGTCTTCGATGAAGCTTTTAACCGTATGGATGCCGACCGCATCGAGGAAGCGATCCGCTTTATGCAAAAACTGGGTTTCCAGGCCATCATCGTTGCCCCCACGGGGAGGATTCAGCTGATTGTCCCTTACATGCATACCAACCTGGTGGTAATGAAAGAGAATTTTACCAGCTTTATCGAGCGGGTCAGCCGCAAGGAGCTGACCGCCAGTGTAACCGGGGAGGAGCAGGAAGT
>PWFM01000015.1 GCA_003553895.1 Syntrophomonadaceae bacterium
ACCGGGGTGCCGCAGGCCATCGCTTCGGCCACGCTCAGGCCGAAAGGCTCGTCGAAATTGATCAGGTGCAGGAGGGCCCGGGCTTTGCCGAGGACCTCTCCCTTGTCTTCCGGACCGACCGGCCCGATGTAGCGGACCTGGTCGTTGTCCAGATAGGG
Source organism: Syntrophomonadaceae bacterium (assembly GCA_003553895.1). Classification (GTDB taxonomy): domain Bacteria; phylum Bacillota; class Dethiobacteria; order DTU022; family DTU022; genus B1SED10-74M. Next base: position 159 of record PWFM01000015.1, read on the forward strand.
GGCTACATAGCGATCAAAGTAGTTCTGGTCCTGGATAATCCCGGCGATGACCAGGGGCAGGCCGACCTGCTTGGCCAGGCGAATGGACTCATAAGTCCCCTTGTCGTGGTGGATGCGGCCGAAAAAGAGCAGGTAGTCCTCTGCTATTTCCCGGTAGGGGTATTTTTCCACCGGGATGCCGTGGTGGATGGTGGCCGCGTAGTCGAGTTCGGGGCTGCGGTCCGCTTCGCTGATGGCAACGTAGTGGGCCGTCCGGTTGTATTTCCGGTATACGGGCAGGATACGCGGCGATGAAAAGCCGTGAATGGTGGTAAGCACCGGGGTAGAGACCAGACCGGAATAACTAAGCGGCAAAAAGTCAAAGTTGTTGTGGATCAAGTCAAAAGAGGAGGCTTCTTCGAAAACGGCGGCGATATGCAGGCACTCCCAGACCTTGGGCTCCAGCTCTTCGTCTTCGGACCAGGGCCGGGGCGCCACCGAGCGCAGCCTGGCTCCGGTAAGCGAGTCGCCGGTGGCGTACAGGGTTACATCGACCCCGCGTTTGACCAGCCCTTCGGTGAGCATGCTGACTACCCACTCCCAGGGTCCGTAGTGGCGGGGCGGTGTGCGCCAGGATATGGGGGCGAGCATGGCAATTTTCATCTCAGCGGCAGAATCCTTCCTCCTCTGAATCATTGCAGGTCAAAAGGTGTTTGACCAGGTCATGCAGTTTGGCCGTAGCCAGGCAAACATACGAATCGGCGGCGCCGTAATACATGATCAGTTCATCGGTCTCCGGGTCGTGGACGGTGCCGGTGGGGAAGGTGACCCCGGGGACATCGCCAACCCGTTCGTAAGGTTCATGGGGCCCAAAGACCCACTGGTCGCAGCGCTTTCTGATCCGGCGCGGGTCTTCTAAGTCCAGCAGGGCCAGACCGACCCGGTACAGGCTGCCCGAAACGGTGTTTCTGACCCCGTGGTAGATGATCAGCCAGCCTTCGTCGGTTTCAATCGGCGGCGGACCCAGGCCGACCCTGGTAGTGTCCCACCAGCCCGGTCGAACGGGCAGCAGGATCTGGTGGTTGCCCCAGTGCTCCAGGTCGGGGGAACAGGAGACCCAGATATGGGCTTCTCCCCTGATAATGGGCCGGTGAATCAGGGTGTATTTGCCGTTGATCTTGCGCGGAAAAAGCGAAGCGTCCTTGTCTTCCGGCGGCAGCATGGCCCCGCGGCGCTCAAAGTGGTGCAGGTCTTCAGATAGGGCCAGGGAAACAACCGGCCCGTCTTTAGAAAAGGAAACATAGGTAACGGCGTACTTCTGCAGGTCTTCGAGCCAGACGATGCGGGGATCTTCAATGCCCCATCTTTCCTCGTTGTATTCGGGATCGGGCGATAAAGTCGGCTGTTCGTCGATCTGCCAGTTGGTTTTGCCGTCCTTGCTGCGAGCAAAGGTGAGATGGGAAAAACCGCGCATGTCTTCCACGCGGACCAGGAGCAGGGTCTCTCCACCGTGCCGGACTGCTCCCGGGTTGAAAGTGGCGTTGGCCGGGTAGGGCCAGCGATCCGGTTCTAAAACCGGGTTGCCCTTATAACGATCAAAAGTGATGTTCGGGCGCTGGTGACTGTAGTAAATCATTAACGTGACTCCTTTAAAATAGTTATTTATATTTAACTTCAGTTTTAATAGTTAAATTATTCGCTATAGTTGAGGCTATTCCTGCTCTCCAGCCAGATCTGTTCGGGGAAAACTCGGCCCGGAATTTATTGCCCGGGGCCGGCCGCTTTTAGCCGAAAAAGAAACGCTTGATCTGGGTTAAATTATGCTTGACATTTGAGGCCCCGGAGACGTAACCCATATGTCCCGGGAGCATCATTTCAACCCCCTCAAAGCGCAGCAGCTTATCTACGCTTTGGCCCAGGGTCTCCATGTTCCCGCCGGGCAGGTCGGCGCGGCCTATGCTGCCCTCAAAAACAGTATCCCCGCTGATCAGCGCTTTTTCTTCCGGCAGGTAAAAGCAAACGCAGCCCGGAGAATGACCGGGGGTGTGCAGGACCTTGATCTGATCACCGGTCCCGTTCCCGGCATCGCCGGCCAGATCGCCTTCTTCCAGGTAAAAATCAGGTGTGAGGGACGGAAAATCTTTCCCTCCCTGGCCGGCATAATGCTTGGCCATGGCCTCTAAGATAAATTCATCTTCCCTGTGGATACCGAAACGGGCCCCGCTTTGCTCGCGGATTGCGCCCACCGCCTCCACATGATCGGGGTGGCCGTGGGTGCACAAGATCAGGTCAACCTCGTTTAGCTTAAACCCGTCTGCGGCCAGCTGGGAATCGAGCTGTTCCAGGCAGTTTTCATTCAGTTCGTTGTTGATGTGACCGGGATCGAAAAGAATTAACTGCTCTCCCCTGTAGAGGCAGCTGTTGCAGTTGTTGGCCATGCCCTGCCAGGGATACCAGTATAGTTTTTCCGTTAATTGCATGTTATACCTCCTTGACTCTTTATAATCAGGTTTAAAAAAGCGGTTCTCTACAATAACAAACCTTTTGTTATAATATCATAAATCATTCTTGTTTTGGGCATTAAAATGCCCAGGGGGTGATTGTTAAACCGCTTCTTCGTAATAAAGAGAGGGGCGCAGGGGGATGTTCTGCTGTTTTAATTCCCGGGAAACCATCAGGAAAGTAATGATGAAAGCAAGCAGGTCACTCACCGGGCGGGCCACCCAGACCCCGAGTAAGCCGGCATAACCGGAGAGGATTAACAGCAGGGGAATAAAGAGCATCACTTCCCGCAGCAGCGATAAGAATAGCGACGGGACCGCCTTGCCGATGGCCTGGAAAAAAATCGTCGATACAATCTGCATCCCGATCAGGGGAAGCATTAGCATCATAATCCGCATGGAGTAGGTGCCCATGGCCAGGAGTTCTGCCTCATCGGTAAAAAAACCCAGGAAAGTAGCCGGGCTGATATAGATAACCAGGGCCAGCAGGGGGATAAAAGCGGTGCTGATCGTAAAGCCCTTGATCACCGCCTCGCGGATGCGGCCATTTTTTTCTGCCCCGTAGTTGTAGCCGATCACCGGCAAAAGGCCCTGGGAAAAGCCGATCACCGGCATCACTATAAGCATCTGGAGCCTGAAGAAAAGGCCCATGGCGGCAATCGGTATATGGCCGAAGCCTGCTAAAATAACGTTGACAACAGTCAGGGAAAGGTTTTTGGAAAAGAGCCGCACCATGCTCGGAAAACCGATCTTGTAGATATTTTTAATAATCTCGTAGTCGGGCTTCAGGTTGGCCGCCAGCAGTTTGACATTACTGCGGCCGCTGATAAAATGCCCCAGCAGGATCAGGGCCCCCGTTCCCTTGGCCAGGACCGTGGCCACGGCGGCGCCCCTGACTTCCATGCCCAGCAGGAAAATAAAGATCGGGTCGAGAGCAATATTGAGGAGCGATGAAAAAACCATAATTTTCATCGATAAAAGGGGGCTGCCTTCGGCCCGGACCACGTTGTTCAGGCTCATGATCAAAAAGAACATGACCGACCAGGTCGTGATCACCGAGGCATAATCTTCGGTATAGCCGAGAATTTCCGGGGCGGCACCCACCAGGACTAACAGAGGGCGCAGGTAATAATAGGAGAGCGCTGCAATGAGCAGGCCAAAGAATAATGCCAGGCCCACTACCTGGCCCACCGCTTTTTCGGCATCGTTGGTTTTGCCGGCGCCGAGCGAACGGGAAATCAGGGAGGCTGAACCGACCCCGATCCCCACCCCGATCGCACCTAAGATCATCTGGATGGGAAAGGCTACCGAAAGGGCGGCAATGGCTTCACTTCCGAGCCTGCCGATGAATATGGTATCGACCACGTTATAGGTTGCGGCCACTACCATACCCACCGTGCCCGGCAGGGAGTAACGGAAAAGCAGCCTGGTGATGCTCTCTGTGCCCATGTCATCGTATTTTTGTTGCATTCTTACCCTCCCCGGCAGTAGTAGTAATTATTGTGGTTTAATGATTACAACCTTTGTTTACCTGGCCATTGCCACCGCTCCAGCGCAAGTGTCCCTTATCCAGAATAAACCACGGCTGAACTTTAACCCACAAACTTGCCGGTAATGACTTTAACATATCTGTCCGTTACTGTCCATCCAAGAGGGGGTCGTACCCTTAAAGAGAGTAATTGGAAGCCCGCCGGCTTTAGATTCCTTTCGGGCATTCTAAAGACTTCTTGCCTGTGGTATAATCTATTCAGGTGGTATAATCTATTCAGAAGGAAAAGATAGTGCATTTAAGGGGTGATACAGGTGATCGAAATATCAACAGATGAGCTCAAGCAAAAGCTTAATATGATCATCTCCCATATCGAAAAAGGTGAAAAGTGTATTGTTATAAAGGAAGGAAAGCCTATTGCTGAAATCGCTCCCTTAGAAAACTATACACCGTCTTGGAAAAGGCGTGTTGAAAAAATCACTTTACCAAATGGAACAAGTGTCCAGGACTATGTGGAAGCAGAGCGTAACTGTTAAATGAGATACTTTTTTGACACATCTGCCCTGGTTAAACGTTATATTAAAGAATCTGGAAGTGAAGTTATTGATAACACAATAGATAAAGCGAGTGATATTCTTGTTTCTGCATTGACCCATATAGAAACCGTCTCAGCATTTCGTCGTTTGCTATCAGAGGAAAAAATTTGTGAAGTTAACTATGAAAAATTAAAATCTGAATTGAATAAAGACTTCAAAGATTTTACTATCTTGCCTGTCTCACAAAAAACATTGAATAAAGCTTATCAAATTGTAGACGCCGATGATTTGAGAACACTTGATGCAATTCAACTTGCAACTGCAATTTTATATTCAAATAAAATTGACCAACTGGTTGCTGCTGATCAACGCTTATTATCTGCAGCAGAAAATAACAATTTAGATACGATAGACCCGTTGAAATAACCGGCCCGCTAACTTGCTGTCTACGCTTAGGTTCATGAGTCGCCTCCAATAAACCTCTATACTCGCTATGAGTCGACTGGCCAGGTCTTACTCAGGGGGCTTCCCACCCACTATATGGTGAGCCCTTAGCCTGGCGCACGGTCGTAGCCCTAAAGGGAGTTTCTGGAAGGACGAAGTCATGTAAAAACTCCCGGGCACGCTCAATATGAGTGATTTTTTGATGGGATTTAGCAAGTTAGTATGTCACTTTAAGGTTTTAGGAAGTTCTTGAACGGCACACCTACCTATCATTACCATCACATGGGTATTTCTAAAATTTCCAACCTGATATGCTTTTGAACATTATTCTTTGAAAGAAAATAATTATACATTGGATATTCATATTTCGTAATTAATGAATTGCTTCTTAGCTTAGTTTTGCGAAAAGCTTTATCCTTATCCGGTACTACTAAAACGAATACATCATGTCTTGAATATTCCATTTTTAAGATCTTATTTCCCGCTTTATATAATATATTTTCAATCTTTGTTTTCGTAAGCTTATTTTTCATTTGATATTTACACTGTATAAAGGACCTCTTATCTTCTGACCGTGCTATCAAATCTATTCCACCGTCCAAAAATCCTTTTGTTAAACCAACATATTCAATAGAATAACCTTTTTCTTCAAAATGTTGCCCCACATACTTTTCATATAAATAGCCCCAATCAGCAGGCTCTAAAGTAGCGTACGGAATTACTATGTTTTCTTGTGTCTTCTCATAAGTCTCAATGTAAAAAAACTTATTTTGATGATCATGATACAAATGACCACTTCTAATTATCATAGCGTTCATAGCATATCCCTTCAAAAGCCAGACTTTGAATATCCATCTTTAACTATTGTTTAGATAATCATAGCATTCGATACACAGTGAATCATGTTTGAAACTATTCTTTCTCACTTTATCACTTTCAAACCTTCTTTGCCCTTCCCCCGGAACTATTTTATGTAAAAAACTTTTTCTCTACCTACACATCAGACTCTGGATCAATCTTTTCTCGCACTCCGTAAAGTATATCTCTCAGATGAGCATGATAATAAGCTAATTTATCTTGACCTTTGCCTGACGATACTTGATCAGCACAAGAAAAAAACCTGATTAGGACCATCTCTCAGTTTGATATTATCGCTCTATTCAAAAAGCTATTCAAAAAGTACTGGAGGCATATTAGTATCGATAAGAAAGAGAATCGAGGCGGTCAGCCTAAGCTATTAGATGATATGATTCACCTCATTCATCAGGTTCAGTCTGAAATCTTAAAGAGCATCACTTCTCGCAGCAGCGATAGGGTTAGCAACGGAACCGCCTTGCCCAGATAGCCTGGAAAAAAATCGCGGAGACCACCTGGACCCCGATTAAGGGGAGCATGAGCATCATGGTCCGCATTGAGTAGGTGCCCATGGCATCGTACTTTTGCTGCAATTCTTGCCCTCTCCTATGGTAGTCGGAATTATTACGGTATACGATTACAACTTTGCTTCGCCTATCCATTGCAACCGCTTTAGCACAATTTCACTTATCCAACAAAAAACACAGCCTGGTTGGAACAAACAAACTTGCCGGTAATGACTTTAACATATTTGCCCCTTACTGTCCATCCAAGAGGGGGTCGCAGGGCATTGTCCGCTGCCCTTGATAAAACCGGTATGGTATAATTAGCATTATTTCTGTGCGCCGTTCCCGACCGGAGGAGGTTGATATTTATGAAAGCGGATGATTTTGACAAAATGTTTGATGAAGGCAAGGATATAACCGCTTACCTGGATATCTCCAGGGCAGTAAGACCCGGGG
>PWFM01000137.1 GCA_003553895.1 Syntrophomonadaceae bacterium
GCTGGAACAGCACTGCCTGGAGCAGTAAGCCCACGAAAATAGCCAGCGGCGCCCGCCGTCCCAGGATCACCCCCAGCAGGCCGGCAAAAAGCGGGTGGATTGTCGACGGCCCCACCGGGATACTGATCAGGGACACGGCAAAAAACACACCGGCCATCAGGCTTGTCTTCGGTATCTCTTCTTCTTTCATCCCCTTGACTGAGTAAGCCAGGGTTGCTGCGGTAACCCCGGTTGTAGCCGCGGCCACAGGGGTGCTCAGTACTCCATCAGCAATATGCATAAACTCACTCCTTGTTTAAAACCAGCTTGCTTTAACCTTCCACTTCCACCTTTATGCGCTCAGTTTCAAATTCCACTGCCCCATCATGTAAGAACTGGAATACTACCTCGGTCGTGCCTTCCTGCTCGCCGATAATGTGGACATGGTCGCCATGCAGGTCAAAACTGACTATCCCTTCTTCCGCTCCCGGGGCAAGAGCAACTCCAAGAGCGTGGTGATCGCCATCAAGTTCGATCTCATGCCCGTGATCATCTTCCAGGTATGCGCCCAGGGAAATATTATCCCCGACTTTTACTACGGGCAAGCTGCCGTGCCAGTGGTCGACATGGTAGTCGGCCGTTACCTCATCAGCGCTGCGATCAATGATGTCAAAAACAGTAACTTCTTCATGGACGTGATCGTCGTCATGACCGTGGCCGTGACCTACTGTTACCTCGATCGGCGGGGTCTCGTAGTCCACTTCGCCGTCGTGCAAAAACTGGAATACCACCTCGGTCGTGCCTTCCTTCTCGCCGATAATATGGACATGGTCGCCGTGCAGGTCAAAGCTGACGATCCCTTCTTCCGCTCCCGGGGCAAGATCAACTCCAAGAGCGTGGTGATCGCCGTCGAGCTCGACTTTCTCATCATCTTCTTCGATATAAGCGCCGAGGGAAATGTTGTCACCTTCCTCCACCTCAGGCAAGCTGCCGTGCCAGTGATCGACATGGACGTAGGCTGTAACTTCATCTTCGCTGCGGTCAATAACCTCAAATATGGTGATCTCTTCATGATGAGAATGATCCTGGTCGTAGTGATCGTCGGCCGTCTGCGCATCTCCTTCGCAGCCGGCCAGGGCCGGCAGAGCAAGCAGCATTATAACTGCAATCCATAAGTACTTTTTCATTAAGTGTTTCCTCCCCAATCAATTTGTTTAATCATGCCTTCACATTCATGAACAATACTCCTACAAAAACAAATGCCAAAACCCGGGACTTAATCATGCTGCTTTGCTTTTAAAGAGGCAATTAAACTACCATTGCTATTAAATCTTTGGCCTGCCCCGGCAGCGCCCGGTCAGGCGGGCGCATGTATCCTAACCTGTAATTCTTATATGCATTCCCCCTTTCTTTATGGTCTCGGCTTTTTCACAGCAAGCCGGAAAACCCAAAGCTAAAAAATATGCCCGCAAATCATTTAGATGGAAATAAACGCAGACCGGCTTCAGCCCTCATCCCGGGCAAGCTTTTTTCAAATCCTGGTGCATATACATTAAACCCCGTCTGCAGCCCGGCCCCGACCTTCTGCCGCGGGCAGCCCGAAGCCGGACAGTATCCGGGAAGCTTCTCTGGCGGTCCGGGGCTTGATAGCGCTGTTTTTAAACATTTCTGCCAGCATGGGCAGCTGCAAAGAAGCTTCCTGCATCAGGTCCTCATCACAAAGCAGATCCACCGAACCTGAGTCCAGGATCCGGCCTTCTTTCATGACCACAACCTCATCGGCCCATCCGTAAGCCAGATCGACGTCGTGGGTGCTGTAGACCAGGGTTTTCCCCTGCCCTTTTAAGTGGTCTAAGATCTCCCTGAACTGCCCGGCCACGGCCGGGTCGAGCCCCGAAAAAGGCTCGTCGCAAACCATTATTTCCGGCTCCATGGCCAAAAGCCCGGCAATGGCCGCCCGCTTCTTCTGGCCCAGGCTGAGGCAGTAAGGCGGACGTTCGGCCAGCTCTTCGATGCCCACCCTGCGAATAGCTTCATCAACCCGCTTTGTTATTTCTTCATCAGCAAAGCCCATGTTACGGGGCCCGAAGGCGATGTCACCGTAAACGGTGGTTGAAAAAAGCTGGTTGTCGGGGTTATCAAAAAGCAGGCCCACCATCCGCCGGACCCGGGGCAGGTTTTCTTTGCAGACCGGGCAATCTTTCACCCTGACCAAACCTTCCTGGGCCGGGATGGTCCCGTTTAAATGGTAGAGCAGGGTCGTTTTCCCGCTGCCGTTCGTACCGAGGAGGGCTGTTTTTTTCTCTTTCTTAACCCTCAGGCTGATCCCGTGCAAAGCCGGGGTGCCGTCCGGGTAGGCATAACACAAATTATCTATTTCCAGGGCGTGGGTCATCATAGCACCACCAGTTCTAATATTAATAAAGCGGCCACAAAAACAACCGGTCCTGCGGCCATAACCAGGTCTACTTGATTGGCCGGCCTGGGCCTGCCCACAGGGATCTTGCCGTTAAATCCCCGCGCGGCCATGGCCCGGTAGACGGTTTCTGACCTGTTGAGCGATTTGATAAACAGCCCCCCTGCCACTTCCCCGTATACCGGCAGTGACTGCCGGCTCAACTGGGCCCTGAACAACCGGGCCTGCAGGGCTTTCAAAGTGGTCTGCATTTCCTGGATAAACAGGAACCCGTAGCGGTAGGCCAGGTAAATTACTGTAGTGACGGCTGAAGGCACTTTTAAGTGCTCCATCGCTTCGAGCATCTCTTCAACGGGCTGATTAAAAAATACGTAAAGCGTAAAGGTCATCGCTGTCAGGGCCTTGAGCAGGATTAATGCGGCCAACTCCACCCGTTCCGGCGCAGGCGGCAGTCCCGCCCCAAAAAGTAAAGGGATACCCATCAGGGCCAGGAAAGGAAAGATCAGGGCCAGTTTTTTAAAAAGCTGTCCCACCGTGAACCCGCCCCGGAGGGCAAACCCGGCAGCGAAGATTAAAGCCGCCACGAGCAGCCAGGGTGTTCCGAGGCTGATCACCCCGAAAACGAAGATGATGCCTGCCACCAGCTTGCTGCGCGGCTCAAGAGGCCTCGCTCCGCCGGGGCAACCGGCTTGAGCTTTATGGAGAGCTTCGTGATGATGGTGATTACCGCCCATCCGGCTCGTCCCCCTTCCGGTTCTCCTGTTTTTGAGCCAAAACAGCCTCCTGATCCCGGCCTTTTGCCGCCGCCCCGGCTTTGCCTTCCCCTTCGAATTCCTGCTCCAGGTTAAACAGGTAGAGCAGGCATTCCAGGTGAAAATCTTCGGTTTCCCTGACCGCAGTGCTCTTCATGTTCAAAATCGGCTCCTTGAGCAAAGCGTTCATGATTGAACGGCTCAGGTTTTCCACGGCCTGTTTTTCCTTCTCGCTCAGGCCGCCCAGCTTTCTTTCCAGGCACTTTTCCGTCTCCGCCTGCCGGATCCGGTCCGCCTTTTCTCGCAGGGCCTTGATCACAGGCGCGATATCTAAGGCCTTGAACCAGGCCCGGTATTCTTCTGCTTCTTCTGAGACCAGGTTCCTCGCCTCCAGGGCTTCTTTCTCCCGCTCTTTAAGGTTTGCGGCCACCACCCGCTGGAGGCTGTCCATATCGTAAAGGTAAACGTTATCCATCTCCCGCACCACCGTTTCCACGTCCCGGGGCACGGCAATGTCGATGATAAAAAGGGGCCGGTGCCCCCTTCCTGGCATGACCTGCTCTAAGTCCGCCCGGCGCAGGATCAGGTGCGGCGCCCCGGTGGAGGTGATGATTATATCGATATCAGGCAGGGTCTTTTCCTTGCGGCTGAAGTCGACGGTTCTGCCCTCAAAAAGGTGGGCTAAGTCTTTGGCCCGCTCGAAGGTGCGGCTGGTAACCCGTATATCCCGGGCCCCGGCCTCAAACAGGTGCTGCAGGGTCAGCCTGGACATTTTACCCGCCCCGATCACCAGGACTGCAAGCTGATCAAAGCTGCCCAGTTCCTTTTTGATCATGTCTACCGCCAGGTAACTGACCGATACCGAGTTGTGGTTGATCCTGGTCTCGGTCTGGACCCGCTTGGCGCATTTAGCCGCCTGCCGGAACAGCCCGTGCAAAGGCTTGGCCACAGCGCCCGCTTCCACCGCCTCATCGTAAGCTTCCCTGACCTGGCCCTGGATCTGGGTTTCACCCACGATCATCGAATCAAGCCCGGCCGTTACCGCCAGCAGGTGGGATACGGCCTCGAAGCCGCTGTAGAAGTAGAGGCTGTTTTCGATCTCCGCATACTGCACACCCCTGACCTGTTCGAGCATCTCCACCAGGATCCGCCGGCCGCACCCCGCCTCGCTGCTGCAGGCATAAATCTCGGTCCGGTTGCAGGTGGATATGATCACCGCCTCACAGGCAGGCTCTTGCCCTTTTAACCAGGCGTAAGCTCCGGCCTTATCCCTGGCCGTAAAAGCAATCTTTTCCCTGGTTTCCAGGGCCGCCGTTTTATGGTTAATGCCGAGCGCTACAATCTCCATCAAAAAGCCTCCTGCTTGAGCCTAAGAAATCTTCTGCGAAGAACCTTCCTGTCGATCCAGGTATTCCCGCACCACATGAAAAGCCTTTCCTGCCGCATCAATCGTCTCTTCCAGGTCCGCCTCGCTGTGGGCAGCGGATAAAAATGCGCTTTCAAACTGGGAAGGAGCGATATAAACGCCCGCTTTAAGCAGGGCCCGGAAAAAGACCTTGAACTGCTCCCCATCGGAGGCGGCAGCGCTTTCAAAGCTTGTTACCGGGGAGGCGTTGAAAAAGGTGCCGAACATGGAGCCGGTTCCGGCCTGGCTGATGGTGATACCCGCCTGCCTGGCTGCCTCTTTCAGCCCGGCTTCAAGCTTCCGGCGTTTTGTGTCCAGCTGCTCGTAAAAACCAGGTTCTTTAAGCTGCTTGAGGGTGGCAACGCCGGCCGTCATGGCCAGCGGGTTCCCGGAGAGGGTCCCGGCCTGGTAAACCGGGCCGTTTGGGGCCAGCTGCTCCATGATCCCGCGCTTGCCCCCGTAGGCGCCCACCGGCAGCCCCCCGCCGATGATCTTGCCCAGCGTCGTCAGGTCCGGATTGACCCCGAATAACTTCTGGGCTCCGCCGTGAGAAACCCTGAACCCGGTGATCACTTCATCAAAAATCAAGAGGGCCCCGTGTTCTTCAGTCACCTGCCTCAGCCCCTCCAGAAACCCAGCTTCAGGCAGGACCATGCCCATGTTGCCGGCCACGGGCTCAACCACCACGGCGGCAATCTCTTCCCCCTGCCGGGCAAAAACTTCCTTTACCGCCTCCAGGTCGTTGTAAGAAAGCAGGACGGTATCGGCGGCGGTGCCGTCCGTTACTCCCGGGCTGTCCGGGCAGCCCAGGGTGGCGGCGCCAGAGCCGGCCCGGATCAGGAAACTGTCGCAATGGCCGTGGTAACAACCGCTGAACTTGATCACCTTGTTCCGCCCGGTGTAGCCCCTGGCCAGGCGCAGGGCACTCATTACCGCTTCTGTGCCTGAATTAACCATCCGCACCTGCTCCACTGCAGGCACTGCTTCGACCACCAGGGAAGCCATTTCCGTCTCCAGGGCAGTAGGCGCCCCGAAGCTGGTACCCCTTTGCGCAGCCTCGCTTACCGCTTCAACCACTAAGGGGTGAGCATGCCCCAATATCAGGGCCCCCCAGGAACCGACGTAATCGATATATGAATTCCCATCGGCATCATAAACGCGGCTTCCTTTCGCCCGCTCGATAAAAAGCGGTTGATGGGCAATCGACTTAAAGGCCCGCACCGGGCTATTCACCCCACCCGGGATTACCTCTTTTGCTTCGGCAAACAGGGCCCTTGATTTTTCATACATCGCTAAATCCCTCCGTAGCATAATATTTAAATCCAAACTGGATAAAGGCTTCATGTTTTCCTTAGACTGCACTCAGCCCTAAAACCCGCCTTCCGGCCTGAGAAAATGGACCTCTTCCAGTAAAACTTTTAAGCCTTATTCAACCACCGGGCGGCATCCATTGCATGGTAGCTGATAATCAGATCGGCGCCCGCCCTTTTCATGGACAAAAGCTGTTCTAAAACTACCGCCTGCTCATCAATCCATCCCTTGCCGGCGGCGGCCTTGACCATGGCATATTCCCCGCTGACGTTGTAGGCGGCCAGGGGCAGGTTAGCCTTTTCCCGCACCGCCCGGATCACGTCCAAATAGGAAAGGGCCGGTTTAACCATAACCATGTCGGCCCCTTCCTCTACATCCAAAGAAACCTCCCTCAGGGCTTCCCGGACGTTGGCCGGGTCCATCTGGTAGGAACGGCGGCAGCCGAACTGCGGGGCCGAGCCAGCCGCTTCCCGGAAGGGTCCGTAAAAAGCGGAGGCATATTTGACCGCGTAAGAAAGGATGGCCGTCTCCTTGAAGCCTTCCCTGTCCAGGGCGGTGCGGATGGCAGTCACCCGGCCGTCCATCATGTCCGAGGGGGCGATGATATCAGTCCCGGCCCGGGCCTGGGACAGGGCCGCTTCCGCCAGCTGCTCCAGGGTGCGATCGTTGTCGACACACCCGTTTTCGATAATGCCGCAGTGCCCGTGGTCGGTGTACTCACACAGGCAGAGGTCGGTTATGACCAGCAGTTCCGGAAAACTTTCTTTCAAGGCAGCAGCGGCCCTCTGCACCGCTTCCTCCGGATCGCTTGCCGCCCTGCCGAAAGGATCCTTGTAATCTGGAATGCCGAATAAAAGCACCGCCGGTATACCTAGAGCCTGCACCCTCCCTGCTTCTTCCAAAAGTCGGTCTACGGAAAGGCGGCATATGCCGGGCAGGGAATCAATTGGCTCCACCCTGCCGGTGCCGTTAACCACGAAAAA
>PWFM01000133.1 GCA_003553895.1 Syntrophomonadaceae bacterium
CGAGCTGGTTTATTCCGGGAAAATAACCCGTTATGAGGCCATGGAAAAATGTATTGACCGTTCGGAAATGGAAAGGCTTTTGCAGAGACAGCCTTCCGGTTTTTAACCTCAAGAACAGCATCAGGGAGATGAAGTGGAAATGGCTTCTTTTCAATATGAAGCGGTAAATAGAACAGGAGAAATTGTCACCGGCCGGCTGGAAGCCGAAGGGCAGTCAGGCGTCGTCGAAAGGCTGCGCGGCATGGGTTTAATGCCCATGGAAATAAAAGAGATCAAACAGTCTTCCCTGTTCAGCAGCTTAAAACTGCGCTACAAGGTTAAACTGGGCGATTTGAGCCTTTTCAGCCGGCAGATGGCGGCCATGCTCAATTCCGGCATTCCTTTAACCAGGGCGGTCTTCACTCTCAGCCGCCAGGTTACCAACCCTGCTCTGAGCGCCGCATTAGATGAGTCTGCCCGCAATATCGAGGGAGGGATGAGCTTCAGCGAGGCCCTGAAGGGTTATCCCGACATTTTTTCAGATCTCTACATCAATATGGTCAGCGCCGGCGAAACGGGCGGTAACCTGGAAACAACCTTGAACCGCCTCTCCCAGCAGCTCCAGAAAGACAAGGAGCTGCGGGACAATATCAGATCCGCTTTGATGTACCCGGTAGCGGTCCTCGCTTTTGCCGTGGTGATCCTCTTTGCCATGCTTTTTTTCCTGGTTCCCATCTTTGTCGGGTTTTTCCCGCCCGATGTGGCCCTTCCCCTGCCCACGCAGATTATTATCAGCTTCTCCGATTTGCTGCAGGCCTACTGGTACATTTTCTTCCCGGTCTTATTCCTGTTCTTATGGGCTTTGCGTTCTTATGCGAAGAGCAGTACCGGCAAAAGAAAGCTCGATCGCATCAAATTTCGCCTGCCGGTTTTCGGTCAGCTGATCCAGAAATCGGTAGTTGCCAGTTTTGCCCGCACCTTTTCGACCATGCTGGCTACAGGCCTGCCCGTTGTGCAGGCCCTGGACGCCGCCGGTAAGGCCACCGGCAATACCATGGTTATGGACGCCGCCGTTGAAGCCGGGGAAAAAATCCAGGAAGGAAGCAGTGTCTCCGTTCCCCTGGAAGAAAGCGGCATTTTCCCGCCCATGGTTACCCATATGGTTGCCGTTGGGGAAGAAACCGGTGATATACCGGATATGATGGATAAAGTGGCCGCCTTTTTCGAAGAAGAAGTGGCTACCATGACCAAGGGGCTGACCTCGTTGATCGAGCCCTTAATGCTGGTAGTAATCGGCGTTTTGGTCGGGGGCATGCTGATCGCCCTTTACCTGCCGATCTTTACCGTAATTACTGAGATATAACCTCAAGCGGGAGTTGTCCGAAGATGAAAATAACAGGCGCCAATAAAACAGTAGGACTGGAAATCGACACCGGGATAGCCCGGGCGGTGGAAGCCGCCGGCAGCGCCGGCAAACCGAAGCTGGTCAATATGGCTGCGGTGGAACTGGCCCCGGGAGCGGTGGAAGAAGGAATGGTGGTCAATCCCAAAGAAGTGGGGGAGGCCCTGCTGGAGCTGTGGTCTTCCGGAGAAATCAGGCACCGCCGGGTGCTGCTCGGGGGGGCCAACCAGGCCGTCCTGGTCCGTTATACCACCATTCCCAAGGTGCCTGCCAATAAACTGGATAATGTAATCAGGTTCCAGGCCCAGGAAAGTTTGCCCATACCGCTTGAAAGCGTGGTCATGGATTACCAGGTGATTGGAGAAGTAGAGGAAGAAGGGAAAACGGTTCTGGAAGTTTTGCTTGTTGCCGCCAGGCGGGACATGCTTGATGGTTTTTTGGAAGCGCTTACCATAGCCAGGCTGGAACCGGTTGATATCGATGTTTCCACCCTGGCCCTGATGCAAACCCTGCCTGCTAAAGCCCGCGACCGCTCCGTAGCCATTGTCAATATCGCCAACGGGCTGGGCAATATTTTGGTGGCCGACTACGGCCGGCCCCGGATGGCCAGGCTGGTTTCATGCAACCTGAAAGACTTGGCCGAGCGCCTGGGTTGTTCACTTGAAGAAGTTTTAGATGAGAGGGTATATCATAGCGATGCTGCCCTGTCTGAATTCGCAAACTGGGCCGACACTGTTATCAGCGAAACCCGCGCATCGATCAGTTATTACCAGAGCCAGTCCAACACATCCGAGCTGGAGGCTATTGTCTTAAACGGTCGGGGCGGACGGTTGAAAGGGATTGCTGTCAGCCTGGAAGAAGCGCTGGAACTGCCGGTGCGCATCGTCAATCCCTTTGCTTTATATACCAATGCCAATAAGAATAACCTGGGATCGGGCATAGAAGCCGTGGAATATGCCATCTGCGCCGGCCTGGCCCGGCGTGGCCTGGAGGGATCATAGTTTGGATTACGTCAGTTTATTACCGCCGGAAATAAAACAGCGCCGCATTGAAGAGCAGAGGCAGGGTAAAATCCTGAAGATCGCCGCGATTGTCCTGGTGGCCCTGCTGGTCGTCTATGCTTTTCTGCTGGTCAGCTCTTTTCTGACCCGCAACACCCTTGATTCGCTGCGCAATGAGCGGGAGGATTTGGAACAGCAGGCCGCGGCCCTGCAGGAATACGACGACCTTTATAATGAAATGCAAAGCGCCGAAGATACACTTAACCGGGCCATGGGTAACGTGCCCGAATGGGACCGGTTCCTTTTAGATCTCGGCCTGGCTATGAACCCGGAAACGGCCCTGACCAGCTTAAACATCGATTACCAGATCGATGATAACGAAGAAGACGGCAATGCAGAGAACGGCAATGCAGGAAGCGGCAGCTTTTCCATGCAGGGCTGGAGCTACAGCCATGGCAATGTTTCCGATATGCTGGAGCGAGCGCAAAAACTGGAACAGCTCGAGAACCTGCGCCTGCGCTCTTCTTCACCGGCAACGATAAACAACCGCCCGGCGGTTGAATTTTCTGTGGATGCCGTCCTGCTGCCGGGCCCGCTATATTTCGACCCCGATGAGGAGGGCAGCTGATATGTTCTCATTAACCGGCACGACCCGTAAATATGTGATCATCGGCGCCGCCGTTTTAGCCATTATCCTCGGCCTGGTGCTGATCTATGTTCAGTACAGCGCCCTCAGCAGCCTGCGGGCGGAAGTGGAGGAAGAAGAGATGCTGGTTGATACGGCTCGCTCTAACCTCGACCGGCTCCTGGTCCACCGCGACCGGGCTGAGGAATATGAAAGGCGCCTGCAATTTGCCGGAGAAAAAATCCCCACAGCGGCCGGGGAAGATCAGTTTTTGCGCTATTTGCACCGGCTTAGCGAACAGCACGGCCTGGAGGCTGTTAATATCAGTTTTGCCGAACGGGTTGCAGAGGAGAATTATACTGCTATGCCCGTTTCCATTACCCTGGAAGGCAGTTTCAGCTCGATCAGGAAACTGCTCGCCGCCCTGCGCAACGGTGAACGGGCGGTCCGGGTAGACAATTTAAGTTTCAGCCGGGCCGAAGGCGGCTCCGATTTGCAGGTATCAATATCTGCGAGCGCTTTTTACAGGCCTTAATGATCATGGTAGAATAATAACCGTAAACAGGGAGGATCTTTACAATCCCTTCTGCTAATAACAGGATTAACAGTGGAGTGAATTAAGAGATGGCACAAAACCGCCGTGGTATCAATAAAAAGCGGGGCGGGATCGGTGACCTGCTGGTAGAAAATGGCGAGCTGACCCGGGAACAATTAAACCAGGCCCTGGAAAGGCACCGGGAGAAATTACAGCAAGGCAGCCGCGGTCTTCTAGGGCAGACCCTGGTAGACATGGGTTTTGCTTCTGAAGAAGTAGTAACCAAAGCAATCGCCCGCCAGGCCAACGTGGACCTGATTTCGCTTGATTCTTACAATATTGACAGCACTGCCGCAGCCATGCTCGACCCCGACACGGCCCGCCGTTACAGCTCCCTGCCTATCGGCTTTGAAAACGGCCGCCTGGTAGTAGCCATGATGCATCCCAATGATATCGTCACCATAGATGACCTGCGTCTGATTACCGGCTATGAGGTTAAACCGGTTTGCGTTTCTGACAGTGAATTAAAAATGGCCATCGAAAAATTTGCCAACGCCGCTACCGGACTGGAGGCAGACGAAGAGGATTACCTCCCGGAAGAGGATGAAAAAGAAGAGCTGCAGACCTCAGCCGACGACAAACCGGCGGTCCAGCTGGCCAACCTGATCATTAACCAGGCCATCCGTAACTCCGCCAGCGACGTGCATATCGAGCCGCAGGAAAAGAAGATGCGGGTTCGCTTCAGGATAGACGGCGTCCTGCATGAAACCATGCAGCCGCCCGCCCGCCTGCATGCCTCCCTGGTTTCGAGAGTTAAGGTCATGGCCGGGATGGATATCGCCAACCGGCGCGCCCCCCAGGATGGAAGAACCAGCTTAAAACTGGATGGAAGAGCTATCGACCTGCGTGTGGCCTCACTGCCTTCGGCCTACGGCGAAAAGCTGACCCTACGCCTATTAGACCGCAGTGAGCGCCTGATAACCCTGCCCGAGCTGGGTTTTCCCAGCTCTCAGCTAAAGCGGTTTCGCAGCCTGATCGGCAAACCTTACGGCTGCGTGCTGGTAACCGGTCCTACGGGGAGCGGTAAAACTACCACCCTTTACGCCGCCCTTTCTGAATTAAATACAGTTGAAAAACACATTATTACCGTGGAAGACCCGATTGAATACCGGCTGGCCGGCATTAACCAGGTCCAGGTCAACCCCCGGGCCGGGCTGACCTTTGCCACCGGTCTGCGCTCTATTTTGAGAAATGACCCCGACATCATCATGGTCGGCGAGATCAGGGACCGCGATACGGCCCGCATCGCCGTCGAATCGGCTTTAACCGGCCACCTGGTATTATCAACCCTGCACACCAACGATGCCGCCGGCGCTATAACCAGGCTGGGGGATATGGATATTGAGCCCTACCTGACCGCTTCTTCAGTAATCGGGGTCCTGGCCCAGCGCCTGGTCCGGCT
Organism: Syntrophomonadaceae bacterium; assembly: GCA_003553895.1. Classification (GTDB taxonomy): domain Bacteria; phylum Bacillota; class Dethiobacteria; order DTU022; family DTU022; genus B1SED10-74M. Next base: position 5,005 of record PWFM01000133.1, read on the forward strand.
CTTATGCAAGAATTGCCGTAAACCCTATACTATTAGCAGGCAGGAACTGCTTGCCTCAACACCAGATTTCCCCCTGGGCAAAGAGGAAAACGAAGTGACTCTTTACCAGGCCGAAGGATGCCTGCGCTGCGCCCATACCGGCTACCGGGGCCGCATGGGCGTTTACGAGCTGCTGCAGATTAGCGACAGGATCAGGCATATGACCCTGCAGCGCAAATCGGCCGGTGAAATAGCCGAAGTGGCCGTTAAAGAGGGCATGATTACCCTCAGGCGCGATGGCTATTTAAAGGTTAAACAGGGCCTGACCACCCTGGAAGAATCATTGCGGGTCCTGGCTTAGAAAGCAGAATAATTTAATCCTAATTGACCATGCTGCTTTTTTGTGGCATACTGATATAAAGATTGAGAACCGAACGTGGCAAAACCACCGAAAGGTGGCGGCGCAAAGCTACAGGGGCTTCGGCAAAATGCCGGTGCCAGCCAGCTGCCGGTTCAAGGGAATTAATAACCCTACCTGGACCAGCAGGTAGGGATTTGTGTTTTAAAGGACCGGTCCTTTAGCATGATTAATAATGCCGAGGAGATTTATTCATGGATCAAGAAAATGTTGTTAACGAGCCCACAGAACTGGAACTGGCGGTCCAGGGCTACATGTCTACCGGAAGCCGGCAGGACAAAGACAAGGTCGTAAAAATCGGCCAGGAGTTGATCAAGTACTACGCCGGCGTATACAGCCCGGGCAAGGTTGATGATCGTCTTAAGAAGGCGGCCTCCGACGGGTTTACGCGGGCTTTAAAAAGTTTTGATCCAGCCAGGAAAATGCACTTTACTACCTACGCCACCCACTGCATTATTTCTGAGATCCGCCAGGAACTGCGGAGCCGGAAGCTGTTCAAAATCCCCGACTGGCTGCAGCGCCTGCAGGATGATGTGGTTAAGGCCACCGAAGAGCTGGCCAAAGAGGACAACCCGCTGCCGACCCTGCAGGAAATTGCCGAAAAGGTTAATGTAAGCGAAGAGGGTATTGTCGAGGCCATGCAGGCGGGAAGCGTTTCTTTAAAGGACCTTGATTTGCGGTCGTTGAAGAGCCTGCGCCGGGAAACCTTTAAAATGCCCATCGAAGATGCCATTATGATCCGCAAATCTTTAGACCGGCTTTCTGATATCCAAAAAAAGGTTTTGTCCCTGATTAACATCAACCTGCGGGAGCTGGTCCTGGCCATGGAAGAAGAAGAACTGGCTCTGACTGAGACCCAGGCCGGTTACATCAGGATGGTGGAAGTAGAAAAAGACAATAAAGATACTGGCCATGAAACAAACAGTTATAAAGTAGCTTTTCCCGAACACTTTGTGGAAGATGAAGTGGAACGCTACTTTGAAGTGCTTTCCGACGAATACGGTTTAAAGCTTTCTTCGTTAAAGTTTAAAGGCCCTTTCAAACCGGTAGATAATAATTATGAAAGTATTTGCCTTGGCCTTAAAATGGAAGGCCGCTACCGCTGCCTGGTTCATCTGCTGAATCATCTGCGAAACGAGGAAAGAGCAATCCAGGTGGGGCGGGTCAGCACCACCCGTAACGAGAGAATACCGGCCCGGATCAGCACTAAAATAGATTTAAAAACCTATTTCCGCCAGCAGCATTAAAAAAAGGAAAACCACCACCAAACCTGCAAAAGTTGGAGGCCTTTAAAGGTGAGTAAAAGCAATCAGAAAAACAGCGCTTTGGAAACAGCCGCGCGGGCATTCAGCAGTAGCGGCTGCCAGGAAGCCAAAGAGAAAGCGGTCCAGGCCGGGAAAGACCTGGTGC
>PWFM01000190.1 GCA_003553895.1 Syntrophomonadaceae bacterium
GACCCGGGAGCTTTCATGGATTGCAGCATAATGGAAGGCGATCCCCATGCAATCATTGAAGGTATGCTGCTTTGCGCTTATGCCGTTGGTTCAACCAGCGGCTATATTTATGTTCGTGAAGAGTATCCCCGGGCCTTGAAGCACCTGCACCTGGCCATTGAACAGGCCCGGGCGGCCGGGCTTCTCGGCGACAATATTGCCGGGACTTCTTTTTCCTTTGACATCAAGATTAACCGCGGCGCCGGGGCTTTTGTCTGCGGTGAGTCAACAGCCCTGATGCAGTCTGTCGAAGGCAAAGTTGGCGAACCGCGGGCCAAGTATATCCGCTCGGCAGAGAGAGGGCTATATGATCAACCGACCGTTTTAAACAACGTGGAAACTTATGCCAACCTGCCGGAAATTATTAATAATGGCGCGGAATGGTTTTCTTCCATCGGCACTGAAAGCAATACGGGAACCAAGGTTTTTTCCGTGGTCGGCAAGGTGCTGAATACCGGACTGGTAGAGGTGCCCATGGGAACTTCGCTTAGAACCATTATTTTTGACATTTGCGGGGGGATCAAAGAAGGAAAGCTTTTCAAGGCGGTCCAGACCGGAGGCCCTTCCGGGGGCTGCCTGCCGGAAAGCAAACTCGATCTGCCCGTTGATTTTGACACCCTGACCCGTGAAGGCTCAATGATGGGCTCCGGCGGGATGATTGTCATGGATGAAGATACCTGTATGGTAGATGTGGCCCGCTATTTTACCAGCTACCTGGTGGAAGAATCCTGCGGCAAATGTTCTGCCTGCCGGTTGAGCCTGGTTAACCTGCATTATATTTTGGAAAGGATCTGTGCGGGAGAAGGTGAAGAAAGCGACCTGGAAAAATTGGAAAAGCTCCTGGTAGTGCTGGAGAATGGTTCGTTATGCGGGCTTGGAAAATCTGCTCCGAACCCGGTGCGCAGCACTCTGACCCACTTCCGTGATGAATACGAAGCCCACATCAAAGAAAAAAGATGTCCTGCCGGAGTGTGCAGGAACCTGATTACCTATGAGATAACTGACAACTGCACCGGCTGCCGCCTTTGCGCTGAAGCCTGTCCCCAGGAAGCGATCAGCGGCGATAAAAAGGAAAAACACCAGATTGACCAGGAACTGTGCAATCAATGCGGCATCTGCAGGGTAACCTGTAACTTTGATGCTGTGGCCACTAAAAGTTAAGCAAAGACCTTACAATTCATAGAGACCGAGTTTCTTAATACTAAAGGAGAACCCGAAAGGATAATTATGAGCGAAAAGATTAATATAACAGTTAACGGCAGAAAACTGGAAACTGAAAGCAGGGTTATGCTCCTTGATATTTTAAATGAAGAAGGGATTGAGGTTCCACAGCTGTGCAGCCATCCCTCTCTCCCCCGCAGCGGAGCATGCCGGCTTTGTGTGGTTGAGATAACTAAAGAAGAGTGGAACGGGCAGTCGCGTATCGTTACCTCATGTTTGTACCCGGCTGAGGACGGCCTGGTTGTTTCTACCCGTTCCCCCGAAGTTTTGAAAACCAGGCGGAACCTGCTGGAGCTTTACCTGGCCCAGTGCCCGGGGGCGGAGGAGATAAAAAAACTGGCCCGCCTGGAAGGTATTGATACCACTTCATTCGAGATTAAAGAAGAGGAAGAGAAATGTATTCTGTGCGGCCTTTGTGTCAGGGCCTGCCAGGATTGTGGGCCGGGAGCGATTACAACCCTTGGCCGGGGCGTGGATAAGGCTGTTGCCCCAAATCCAGAAGGTATCTCCGCGGATTGTACCGGCTGCCGGGCCTGTACTCATATCTGTCCCACTGATGCCATCCCTTATGAACAGGAAAACCAGGTATTAAAACTGTGGGGCCGGGATTTTGAGATCCCGGTTTGCTCGGTTCAAACCGATATTTGCCGGGGGTGCGGGATATGCGAGGAAGTCTGTCCTTTTTCCATCCCCCGGGTTAGTATGCAGAAAAATGAGCTGCCGCTAGCCCAGATTTCTCAAACCACCTGCGTTGGATGCGGTATATGCGCCGGAGCCTGCCCTACCGGGGCTATTCGGCAAAATAAGACTGAAAGCCTTACAGAATTTGAAAGCGCTATTTTTAACCGGGATATAAAAGATAAAAATATAGTTTTTGCCTGCCCCCGTTCTCCCATGCCTGAAGGGGGAGAGGAAGTGGTGCGGGTTAGCTGTATCGGCAGCGTCGATGTTTCAACCCTGCTTTACTGTGTAGCTGCCGGAGCTAAAAGCGTGGCCTTAATGTGCCGGGACAGGTTAAGCTGCCCGTACCAAAAAGGCGGCGACCTGGGCGAACAGTATTTTAATGTTGCCGGTCAGCTTATGGATCTTTGCGGCATGCCGCACGGACACCTGGGCCTGCTTGAGCCGGAGCACGGGCTGCAGGGTCCGGTCAAAAAATGGGCGGAATTTAAGAATTCCATCCCGGAAAAGAGCTTTCCACTGGCAGAAGTTTATAGCATGAATAAAGCTGAACCGGAGCACACATCCGGGTTGGACCTGGCCCTGGATCTGGTAGGCTGGCTAAAAAACCGGCCGGAACTGGAACCGGCCCTGCCGCCGGCGATGGCTGCTGTTCTGGAAGGGGTCACCGCTGATCCTGAAGGAGGCGGCGACCAGGGATGGCTTTACCTGGATAAATTGCCGGAGCTGCACCTGTTATTGTCGATGCACCTGGACCGGCCTGCTGTACTGGAGATTTTAGATGATGCTGCCGGGCTTTTGCAGGCTTACAATATGAAGCTCACCCCTGTATTTACGGGGAAAGAGCTGAAAACTCTTAAAGATAAGCGGGTGGTTGCTTTTGACCGCCGGGGGGTATCCGAGCTTCCATCCGGAACGAACCTGTTAACCCTTAATGAACTGGCAGGTATTAGTGATGAAAAAGAGGAAGCCAGTTTTTCTTACCGGATTGATGCTTTGAAGCGCAAAGAGCTGCTAGATCTCTATACCGGTCAGGCTGAGCAATACTTGTGTTATACTCCGGGCCTGTGCCTGCAGTATGCACTTTTGCTCCGCAGCGGCAGCTGGCAGCTTTCATTGAACGAGCCGCCGGCCATGCTCTTTACCACCGCCCACCAGGAGAAGGAGTTAGCAGAAGAAGAGCAGGAGGAAATGCGGCGCATCGGCAAACACCCTATTCTGCCGCCCCTTGAGCGCGAAGAAATGAAATATTACTTCAACGGAGAAGAACTGACCGCCCTGGAGGGAGAAGTAATATCATCAGCCCTTTATGCTGCCGGCATCAGTGTCCTCGGTCACCACCACCGTGATGGCGGAGCCCAGGGCATATACTGTGTCAATGGACAGTGTTCACAGTGTATGGTTGTTGCCGACGGCAGGCCTGTAAAGGCCTGTATGACTCCGGTTACCCCCGGCATGGAAGTGAAAAGTTTGCAAGGTTTACCCGAAATCAGCGATGAGCCGGCCCCGGAAGAACCGATTGTCGCCAATCCTCCCGTAGTGGAAGTAGAAGTTTTGGTTGTCGGTGGAGGCCCGGCCGGAATCAGCGCAGCCATCGAACTGGGTCATGTGGGAGTTGATGTGCTGATCATTGATGACAAGCAGGAACTGGGTGGCAAGCTCAGCCTGCAGACCCATAACTTCTTTGGCTCCGTGGATGATTGCTATGCTGGAACCCGCGGTGTTGATATCGGGCATACCCTTGCCGATGAGATTAAGAAACTGCCCACTGTTAAGACATGGCTTAATTCTACAGTGGTGGGTGTTTTTAGCGATAAAGTATTCGGTGTGGCCGGAAACGGCACCTATGCCCTGGTTAAACCAAAAACGGTCCTCTTTTCGACCGGCGCCAGGGAGAAAAGTCTTGCCTTCCCGGGAGCCGATTTGCCCGGTGTTTACGGGGCGGGAGCTTTCCAGACCCTGGTAAACAGGGACCTGGTTCGCTCTGCCGATAAATTGTTTATTATCGGAGGCGGAAATGTTGGCTTGATCGGCGCCTACCATGCCCTGCAGGCCGGAATTGACGTAGTGGGGTTGGTTGAAGCCCTTCCCAAGTGCGGCGGCTACAAGGTTCATGAAGATAAAATCAAGCGGCTCGGGGTGCCGGTTTGGACTTCTCACACCGTGCTGCGGATTGAGGGCAGTGAAAAAGTGGAACGGGTGGTCATTGCTGAGATCGATGACAAGTTCCAGCCTGTGCCCGGCACAGAGCGGAGGTTTGAAGTCGATACCGTGCTGATGGCGGTTGGCCTTAATCCCGTGGACGAATTGTTTAAGAAAGCCAGGGAGTACGGTATGGAAGTTTATGCGGCCGGAGACACCCGTGAAATAGCCGAAGCCTCGGCAGCCATTTTCTCCGGCAAGATTATCGGGCGCAGGATTGCCCAGGGTATTGGTATTGACCTGCCGGTGCCGAGCGACTGGGAAGAATTTGGAGAAATCCTCAAGCAGCATTCCAGCGAGATGGCGCCTTTCGAACCTGAGGACAAAGAGGACCGGGTTTACCCCCTGATCCGCTGTATCCAGGAAATACCCTGTAACCCTTGCACCGAAGCTTGCCCCAATAACTGTATTGATATGCCCGGATCTATACTTTCTCTGCCTGAATTCAGCGGGGAGTGCATTGGCTGCGGACGCTGCGTGCTAGCCTGTCCGGGCCTGGCCATAACCCTGGTGATCAATGATTATGACCCGGACCGGGAAAGGGCCCTGCTGATGATGCCCTACGAGTTTATAAACGAAACCATACCAGTAGGTAGTGAGGTTACAACCACCGACATGGAAGGCAATGTGGTCGGTAAAGGTAAGGTTATGGCCTATAAAGACAGGGAAGAACAGGACTGCCGCCGGCTGCTGTTCCTTGAAGTGCCCTACGCGGACAAGCTAAAGGTTGCCGGTTTCCGAGTCAGGGAAATGAGCGAAGGGGAGCCCCTGGAACCGGAAGCAGTGGAAGAAGACCCTTATATCTGCCGCTGCGAGCGGGTCAAAAAAAGTGAAATTGTTGATGCCATCCGTTCGGGAGTCCGCGACATGAACCAGCTTAAAGCGATGGTCAGGGCCGGCCTGGGCGGCTGTAACGGCAAGACCTGCACCGATTTAATTTTAAGGATTTACAAAGAGGAAGGCATCCCCTTATCTGAAGTTACATTGCCCACGCATCGTCCCCTGGTAGCGGAGGTGCATCTCGGCGATTTTGCCACTCAAAAAGAAGAAGATGACGAGGAGAATCAAAATGCCGACCAATAAAACATACGATGTCATAGTAGTCGGCTGCGGCAGTGTAGGAAACCCAACTGCCTACCATCTTGCCGAAGCCGGAAAAAAAGTCCTGGTTTTGGACAGGCGCCCCGCCGCCGGCCAGGGTGACAACAAAGCGGCGATTGGAGGTGTCAGGGCTACCCATTCTGATCCCGGGAAAATCAGCGCCTGCCTGGAAAGCCTGAATATTATTGCCAACTGGGAGGAGAAACACGGTTTTGATGTGGGGTGGAAACCCGGGGGGTACTGTTTTCCGGTTTACGATGAAACAATTGAAAAGAGCTTAAAGGATCTGATTCCTTACCAGAAAAAATACGGACTTGACATTAAATGGGTCGGCCCCGAAGAAATTAAAGAAATAATTCCCGGCGTTAATCCGGTCGGATTAAGAGGCGGGACTTATTCTCCAGGAGACGGCCAGGTTTCTTCTATCTTGCTTCCGGTTGCTTTTCAACGGGAGGCGATGAAAAATGGCGCCGAATACCGGTTCAATGAAAAAGTGATCGGTTACCTGAGAGAGGGCGACAAAATAACCGGGGTCAAGACCGACAAGGGTAGTTATTCTTCCGAATGGGTGGTCCTGGCCGCCGGAGCTGATGCGGCAGCGCACTCGGAGTTGCTCGGCATTGATATACCTGTAACCCCGGATTCTCATGAGGCAGGTATCACCGCCCCCATAAAGCACTTCCTGGCCCCGCTGGTTGTCGACCTTCGACCGGGACCGGAAGGCAAAACGGCCAACTTCTATTTTGGACAGAACCGGGAAGGACAGATTATCTTTTGCTACACTCCGAAGGATCTTTTTATCGGGACAAACCGGGAATCGATTTCTGAGTTTTTACCTGTATTGGCCGGGCGGATGGTGACCTTAATCCCCAGTTTTAAAAATTTGCTGATCAGGCGTATCTGGCGAGGCTGTTACCCCATGACCCCCGACGGAATCCCGATTATTGACTATGCCACAGGTTTGGAAGGGCTGGTTTTGGCCGTGGGTATGTGCGGCCAGGGTTTGATGCTCGGGCCCGGGGTCGGTAAAAATATTGCCTCCATGATTATAGACGGAAAACACTTAATACCAGACGAGGCCCAGGATTGTTTCCGCTATGATCGGGACTTTTATAAAAAAGACAAAGAAGCTTTGAAGTAAATTGCCTTACCGGGATCAGCTGTAGGGCCGAAAAAAAACGCTCCTCTTTTTATTGTTTCTTTTTCAACCTCCTGCCGGGAAAAATGACTTCAGAGCCGTATTTTCGCCTGAGCTTATCCCGGGTGGCGGTTAAACTGCTTTCCTTTTCCTGTTCCGACCCGCTGGAGAAAAGCGAGATCTGGGAGCCCTGCTCAAAGCCGGACGCCTGGATTCCGACCAGGCGCCAGGGCGGCCTGGCCCTGTGGTTGTCAAAAAGGTCCCTGGCGGCGCGGTAAATATCTGAATCCTGACAGATGCTTTCAGGCATGGTGATGCTGCGGGTCACGGTCCGGAAATCTCTAAAGCGCAGTTTTAATGTAA
>PWFM01000056.1 GCA_003553895.1 Syntrophomonadaceae bacterium
ATGGCAGCGGACGTTTTATCCACTGTTGCCTTTATCCTTGGTCCGCAGCAAGGGTTTGATTTGATTGAAAAAAAGGCTGGAGCGGAAGGAATATTTGTCACCCCGGAGCTGGAAATAACTTATACTGCCGGCCTGGAAGATACAATCGAAATCGAGCAGTAATTTATACCATGGTTGGATGGCTTGCCGGGGTGTTTATCCAGCAGGCAGCTGAAGTTCGCTATTAAACGGGGTTCCCCTTGAAAGGATATTAAACATGCAAAGATCCGGTTTCCAGGTTAGAAACCGACTGCAGCATTTAACTTACCTGGCTTTATTGATCACCTTTGCGGTTGTAATCCACACTGTTGAGGCCGCCATGCCCTTACCGATGCCGGTGCCGGGAGTCAGGATTGGTCTGGCCAATATCATTACTCTGCTAACCCTGATCTTATTCGGGCTGCGAAGTGGCCTGATGGTTGCCGTGATCCGTTCTGTTCTGGGCAGCATGTTTGTCGGTGGCCTGTTCGGGTTCGGCTTTTGGCTTAGTATAACTGCCGGTATAATCAGCTGCCTGGCCATGGCTTTTATCCTTATCTTTCAAAAAAAAGGCCTGGTCAGCCTTATTTCTGTCAGTGTTGTCGGGGCGGCCGCGCATAATGTAACTCAGCTTGCTATGGCCAGTGTGATTATCGCCAGCTTTGAACTGCTCATGGGGTATTTTCCCTTTTTGCTGCTGTTATCTATACCGACCGGTATATTTACAGGTTTTGCTGCTTATTACCTGGAAGGAGTGACCGGTAGGATGCTCAGGCAAACCAGTTTGGGTGATGGCGGATGACCCTGATATTAGCGTCCGCTTCTCCGCGCAGGGCCGATCTATTAAGGCAGGTTGGCCTTGAGTTTACTGTTATCAAGCCCGATGTGGATGAAAAAATAGCTGCAGGAACGGAACCCGGAAAAGTGGTTGTTGAACTGGCCCGGAAGAAAGTCCTTGATGTGAGCAGGCGCCTGGAATACGGTTGTGTGTTGGCCGCTGATACGCTGGTAGTTTACGAGGGAAATGTCCTGGGCAAGCCACAAGACTTTGGTGATGCCTGCCGGATGTTGAGCCTTTTAAGCGGGAAAGAGCATCAGGTATATTCTGGACTTGCTCTTTATAATATAGCCGGTGAGGATTTACAAACAGGGTTTTCAATGACGAGGGTTTGGATGAAATCCCTGGAAAAAACGCATATCGAACGTTATGTCGAAAGCGGGGAGCCTCTTGATAAGGCCGGCGCTTATGGGATCCAGGGTTTGGGAGCTGTATTTGTGCAAAAGATTGAAGGCTGCTATTTTAACGTAGTCGGTTTGCCCTTAAACCTGCTTTTTGAAATGTTGATCCAGATGAAGGTCTCAACATGGTTGAACAGAAAGGATGGCGGTAATGGAGAATGAAAGTATAACGATCAAGGATATGCCCCTTGAGGAAAGGCCTCGTGAAAAACTGATCGCTATGGGAGCGAACGCCCTTTCCAACGCCGAATTGCTGGCTATCCTGCTTCGTGTCGGCAGCAGGACCGAGTCGGCTGTGCAGCTGGCAACCCGGATTATTACCAGAAGCGGAGGTTTGCGCAACCTGCCCAACCTCTCCCTGGAGGACCTCCAGGAAAATAAAGGTATCGGTCCCGACAAGGCGGTTACCGTCAAGGCCGCCCTCGAACTTGGCTCCAGGCTGGCTACTGCGCCTCGTGAAGTAACGGGCAGTATTACCACACCGGGGCAGGCTGCCGACTTGTTCATGGAAGAGCTGCGTTACAAGAAGAAAGAATACTTTAAGATCTTGCTATTAAACACCAAGAATCACGTTATCTCCAGGGAAGAAATTTCAGTCGGCAGCTTGAGCGCCTCTATAGTCCACCCCCGTGAAATATTTAGTGTGCCCCTGCGAAAAAGCGCCGCCTCTGTCATTTTATTCCATAACCATCCCAGCGGTGATCCCACTCCCAGTCAACAGGATTTAGAAGTGACCAGGCGCCTGGTCGACGCCGGTAATATCCTGGGTATTGCAGTAAGAGATCATATTATTATTGGGGATGGCTGCTTCTTCAGTTTTCGGGAAAAGGGGCTGCTCTGAGGGCTCCTTATCAAAACAGGTTTGATATGGTATTATTGTCCTGATTCAACTAAAAAGGCTATATAATATGGCCCTGAAAGACGACTTTTGCTACGATAAAGATGATGATTGCGGTGTGCTGATATGAAGGTCATAGATCATAAAATTGAACGGCTCCTGTGGCAGGTGCAAAAACCCGCCCGTTATACAGGCAATGAGTGGAATGCCTGGCGGAAAGACCATGCCGGAATAAAAGTTAAGATGGTCCTGGCTTTTCCCGATCTCTACGAGGTCGGGATGTCAAACCAGGGCCTCAAAATCCTCTATGAAAGTGTTAACCGCAGGCCGGAGATGCTTATGGAAAGGGCCTTTGCTCCGGCTGCCGATATGGAAGAGTTGATGCGGGCCCATAATTTGCCCCTCTTTGCCCTGGAAAGCGGGAAACCGCTTGCTGAGTTCGATCTGGTCGGTTTTTCGCTGCAGTATGAGCTGAGCTTTACTAATGTTTTAAATATGCTGGACCTGGCCGGGATATCCTTACATGCCTCGGAACGAGGTGAATCTGAGCCCCTGGTTGTTGGGGGCGGCCCCTGTGCTTTTAACCCCGAACCCCTGGCTCCCTTTTTTGATTTTTTTCTTCTGGGAGAGTCTGAAGAGTGTTTGCCTGAACTGTTGGCCGACCTGGATGCTTTCAAGCAAACAGCGCCCGATCGGAAAGAGCTTCTGGCAAAACTATCTGAAAAGGAAGGAGTTTATGTGCCTGCCCTCTACAGACCGGTTTATAAGGAAAAAAAACTCAAAGCTTTAGAAAGAGTTGATCCCGGGGCGCCCGGTGTTATAAAAAAAAGGCTGGTAAAAGATCTTGATAGCGCTCCTTACCCTGCAGCGCCGGTTATCCCCTATTTACAAACCATCCATGATCGCGCCGTGGTGGAACTTTTCAGGGGATGCGGCAGAGGTTGCCGTTTTTGCCAGGCCGGCTATATTTTCCGGCCCGTCAGGCGGCGCAGTCGGGAAGAAATTGTTAAAACTGCCCGGGAGCAAATAGCGCTTACAGGCTACGAAGAACTTTCTCTTGCCTCCCTGAGCAGCACCGACTATACCAGGCTGGACGAATTGATTGATGAACTGGACCGCGCCCTGGCCGGAGAACAGGTAAAGTGTAACCTTCCTTCCTTGCGCCTGGACTCATATTCGATTAAACTGGCCGACAGGTTGCACCGGGGTAAGCGGAGTAATCTTACTTTCGCTCCGGAAGCGGCAACGGAGCGGTTGCGCAGGGTTATCAAAAAAAATATATCTGAAGAAGAGATATTTACTGCTCTCGGCGATGCCGTTGATGCCGGCTGGCAGGGTTTTAAACTTTATTTCATGATCGGGCTGCCTACGGAATCAGACGAAGATGTTGCAGCAATCGCCGAACTTTGCCACAGGCTCAAACAATATTTCCGCCGCAAAGCAGGTCGCAGGATTAGTATCTCAGTCAGCGTTTCAACCTTTGTCCCCAAGGCCCATACTCCGTTTCAATGGGAACCGCAGCTGCCCCTGCCGGAAGTGACCAGGAGGCAGGAAATCCTCCAGCAGGGGTTTAAGAAGATGCCCGGGGTTGATTTAAGCTGGCATGATGCTGAAACCAGCTTCCTGGAAGCCGTTTTTGCTCGAGGCGATCGCCGTTTGGCCGCCGTCCTGGAATGGGCTTTTAAACTGGGCTGTCGTTTTGACGGTTGGACGGAGCATTTTTCCATGTCTCGCTGGCGGCAGGCCTTCCGGGAGGCTGATATTGAGCCGGAGGATTACGCGCAGCGCCGTTTTGAATATGATGATCTTTTGCCCTGGAGCCACCTGGATTGCGGTGTGGATAAGGAAGTCTTTATTAAAGAACACCGAAAAGCTTTTAATCTTGACGCAGATTTTGAAGGAGAGTTCCGATGACCAGGATAAAGTTTAGATTTGCCCGTCATGCTCCTTTAAAACATATTTCCCACCTGGATATGATGCGCCTTTTCCAGAGGGCTCTGCGCCGAAGCGGGCTTCCTTTGGTTTACAGCGAAGGCTATAATCCGCACCTGCGCTTTAACCTTGCCCTGCCGCTCCCGGTCAACGTAACCGCATCTGAAGAATTTGGAGAAGTATACCTGTCTGAAACAGTTTCTCCGGATCAATTTGTTTCTACTTTAAGGGCGCAGCTTCCAGAAAGCCTGGACTTAAAAAGCGCTTCTAGCGAAGATTACAAAGCTCCGTCGCTGCCCTCGCAGGTTGTCGCCGCTCTTTACAGGGCTACATTGGGGAGAGAAGAGAATTGTCGGGCCGGGTCTAGTCAGTTTCGAGCAGCTTTGGACCGCCTTATGGCCAGGGAAGAAATCCTGGTCCAAAAAACAAAGAAAAAGAAGAAACAAGCTTATGTCAACGTCAGGCCCTATATTATCGAAGCATATTTCAAGGAGTCTGGTAATGAAAGCCCGCTGGAATTATATATGCTGCTGCAGGCCGGAAGCAGCGGCGGGGTATCACCTTTTTTTGTTATTGAACAGCTGGAAAAAGAACTCAACTGCGACTGCAACAACAAAGCATTCTGGGAATTGCACCGCGAGAGCTTGTACACAGATAAAGATCAATTCCTGCAGCCTTTGTCTGAAGGGATGTGAGTCGAGATCGATAAGAAAATTATAGTCAACTGCGATAACCGGGCCACGCGGGTGGCCCTTCTGGAAAAGGGCAAGTTAGTGGAGTTAGATATAGAGAGACCCCTGCAGTATCGGGTAGTAGGAAATCTTTACAAGGGGATTGTTGCCAATGTCCTGCCGGGCATGCAGGCTGCCTTCGTCGACATCGGACTGGAAAAAAATGCTTTTCTATATGTGGACGATATTTTTACCGATGAATCGGAAGACAGCCCGCCACCATCCCGCACCTCAATTGAAAAATTGCTCCGGGTGGGAGAGGAGGTAATGGTCCAGGTCATCAAAGAGCCCCTTGGCAGCAAGGGCGCCCGGGTGACGGGACAGATCACCATTCCGGGCCGGTACCTGGTGCTGGTTCCCGGCGCCGATTATATCGGGGTGTCAAGAAGGATCGAAAGCCAGACCGAACGGGAAAGGCTGCGCCGGGAAGTGGAGAAGCTGAAGCCAAAAGAGCTCGGCCTGATTGTCAGAACGGTGGCTGAAGGAGTCGATACTGAGGTTATGGAGCAGGACTTGCAGTTTCTGGTCCAGCTTTGGAACCGGATATTGACGCGCTTTCAGCAGAAAACAGCGCCGGCTATCCTCTATCAGGATTTATCTTTGACCTGTCGTATTGCCCGGGATCTTTTTGTTGAAGAATTCAGCAGCTTCCTGGTCGATGACGAGCATGAATACGATAAGGTCCGGGAAATAGTCGACTATATATCGCCGCATCTTAAGTCCAAGGTCAAGCTTTACAAGGAAGAAGAACCGATATTTGAGCGTTTCGGGGTGGAAAAAGAAATTGAAAAAGCGCTTTCCCGCCAGCTCTGGTTAAAGAGCGGGGGTTACCTTGTTTTTGATGAAACTGAAGCCCTGACTGTCATAGATGTCAATACCGGACGCTATATCGGACGCCGCAACCTGGCCGATACAATATTGAAAACCAACCTTGAAGCAGCCGAAGAAATTGCCCGCCAGGTGCGATTACGGGATATTGGCGGCATAATTATCGTCGATTTTATCGATATGAGTATCGAAGATCATCGCCGCAAGGTTTTAGACAAACTTAATAATGCCATTAAGAATGACCGGACTAAAACCTACGTTTTGGGCTTGACCAATTTAGGACTGGTGGAGATGACCAGGAAAAAGGTGCGGCAGGATTTATCGGAATACCTTCAGCAGCCTTGCTCCTATTGCAGCGGTTCGGGCAAAGTCCTCACTCCCCTGGTGGTAAGCACGAGGATTGAAGGAGAGATGAAGCGCCAGCTGCAGGAAGAAAAAAGCGAGGCGGTCCTGGTTGAAATGCACCACGAAGTGGCGTCAATTATAATTGGCAGCGGCGGGGGCAACTTAAAGAAACTGGAAGAAGAGCTCAAACAGCATATTTTTATCCGCGGCGCCGAAGATCTGCATATTGAAAAATACCGGATTGTGGCCCGGGGCAGCTGTAAGAAGATCCAGAACCTGGCCCTGCCAGTCAAGGTGGGCGAAGTAGTGGGGCTGACTATAGAAGAACCCCATTCTACCAACCCGAATCATGGCATAGCCAGGATTCATGGTTTTGTGATTAACGTAGAGAATGCCGGCGACAAGGTCGGCCAAAAAGTAAAAGTAGAGATAAAGGATGTCAACCGCACTTTTGCCCGGGGCGTATTGAAGTAAAACCTATTTGAACTTCTCAGTCATTTAACCAGTTGAGTGATAAGCGGCGCCCGGGGGATGGTTGTGTGCCGCGAGGCCCAATTAAAGA
>PWFM01000099.1 GCA_003553895.1 Syntrophomonadaceae bacterium
ACAGGGAGGAAACAAATATGGGCGCTTCGCGGAATATTTATTCAAGCGGTTCGCGCAGTGAAAAAAGAAAAAAGAAGAAGGCGGCCGGCATGACCATGTTTTACCGCATCCTGGCGGTGATCCTGATCGTGGCCGGCCTGGGCGTGCTCGGCTATACCGGCTATGAACGCCTGATGGTCAGCCAGCGGCAGCAAGAGCTGCGGGAAGAATATGAACGCACGGCCGGGTTCAGGAACCTGTTCGAGGAGCCGCCGGAGGTGATCGAGATTACCGAGTGGCAGCCGATGATGCTGATCATCCCGGCCATTGACCTGGAACTGGCCACCGTGGGCGGCGGGGATGTCTTTGATGAGAGCCTGCTCGACCAGGGGCCGACTCATTTTAACGATTTAACCGACCGGGGCATTCCCAGCGCAGGCGATCTGCCCAATACGAGGGAAGGAAATGTCTCCTTTGCCGGCCACCGGGCCGGGCGCTGGAATTTCTTCCTCGACATCAATAAGCTGGAAGAGGGCGATGAGATCTACCTGGACGCGATGGAAGACGGCTACCGCTTTATCTATGAAGTGGAATGGGTGGAAGTGTTTGACAAATATGACTGGGATCCGATCAGGAGCACCGATTATCCGGCCATTACCCTGCAGACCTGTGAGCCGCCCCATGTTTCCAACCCCGATTACCGGTTGATGGCCCGGGGCAAGCTGGTCGATGTGATTACAATACCGGTCGAAGCGCCGGAAGTAAACTGATCCCCCGGCAGGAAAGAGGGGCTGGAGTTGAAGCCAGAGGGAAACAGGGATGAATTCCAAGATACCGTCCAGGTGGTAGAGCGGCGCTGCCGATTTTGCCGGACGCCGCTCTGGCAGAGCTTTGTTGACCTGGGAGTTTCGCCCCTGTCCAATTCCTACCTGAAGCGGCAGGATCTGGCCCACATGGAGCCCTTCTACCCGCTCCATGTTTATGTTTGCGCGGAATGTTTTTTGGTTCAGCTTGAAGAAATCGGCCGCCCGGAGGAAATATTCAGCGATTACGCTTACTTTTCCTCATTCTCCGCCAGCTGGCTGGAACATGCAAGCCTCTACGCTGAAATGGCGGCCGGGCGGTTTAACCTGGGTGAAAGCAGCAGAGTGGTCGAGATCGGCAGCAACGACGGCTACCTGCTGCGTTTTTTTAAGGATCTGGGCATCCCGGTTTTGGGGATCGAGCCTGCTGCCAACGTGGCCGAAGCGGCCCGGGAGCGGGGCATCGAAACCCTGGACCGGTTTTTTAACCGGGAGCTGGCCCGGGAGCTGGTCGCCTCCGGAAAACAGGCCGACCTGGTGGTGGGCAACAATGTCCTGGCCCATATTCCTGATACCAACGACCTGATGCAGGGCCTTCAGACTTTGCTTAAGCCCGGCGGCGTGGTCAGCATGGAGTTTCCCCATCTGCTCAGCCTGATCGAAAAAAACCAGTTTGATACCATCTACCACGAACATTACTCCTACTTTTCGCTGACTACGGCGGAGCGGATTTTCGGAGCGCACGGCATGCGGCTTTTTGATGCCGAGCTTTTAGAAACCCATGGCGGTTCCCTGCGCATCTATGCCTGCCGCAGTGATAATCAGGCTTGCCGGCGAACCGAACGGGTGGCAGAACTGCTGGCCGGCGAAAAGGAAAAAGGGCTTACCCGTTTAGAGACTTACCGGCACTTTGAAAAGCGGGTCCAGGAAACCAAGTTCTCGATCTTGAAGTTTATGATCCGGGCCCGGGAAGAGGGAAAACGGATCTGCTGTTACGGAGCGCCGGCCAAGGGCAATACCCTGCTTAATTACTGCGGGATTGGGCCTGAATTTATAGATTATACCGTTGATTTAAGCCCGCACAAGCAGGGCCGCTACCTGCCCGGCAGCCGGATTCCGATCCTGGCCCCGGAGCGTATTTTCGAAACCAGGCCCGATTACCTGGTAATCCTGCCCTGGAACTTAAAAGAGGAGATCGGGGAACAGATGGCAGGGATCAGGAGCTGGGGCGGTAAATTTGTCACCCTGATTCCCGGGGTGACGGTTTTTTAGCGCGAAAAGCAGGTTTAAAGGGGGAGAAGCTGGTGGTAAAAAGAAGCGTCCTGGTAGCGTTCCTGCTGGTCGGGCTGGTCCTGTTCAGCCTGGCTGCCGGGGGGTGCGAGCCCGAGGAGGAAGAACCGGAAGTTGATCAAGAGGCCCTGGTGGCCATTAATAATTACGTGGAAGAGATCAGCGCTCTGCTGCCCGAGGTCAAGATCGACCTGCAGGGCTGGAGCAGGGATCCCCACTCTGAAGATGACATGCCCTTTGAGTACGACCAGGAGCGCCGGGAGTGGCTGCTGGAGCACAAGGAAGAGCTGGAAGCGGTGCGGGAAGAACACCTCGATGCCGAGTTTCCGGAAGAAGAAGAGATAGCCGCCTGGGATGTGATCATCGTCAGGGGAGACCGGGAATGGCAGCTGGACGGCGAAGAATGGCTGGCCGCCCTGGAGCGGCTTGAGGATCTGGTCGATGAAGTAATGGATGTGATCAGCATGATCCTGGCCGAAGAAGGCGAGCTGGACCGGGAGCAGTCAGAGCGGGTCCTGGAATTGATCGAGGTCATTGAACCGGAGATTGAGGCCGTGCGCGCGGTTATCTTTAGATCTTAAGGCCGGCCCGGGAGGAGGCGGAAGGGAAATGAAATTTACGGAAACCGCCCTGGCGGGCGCCTATATCATTGACCTGGAGAGGAAAGAAGACGAACGGGGCTTTTTGGCCCGCACTTTTTGCCGCCATGAATTTGCCCCTCTTGGCCTGCGCACGGAGATTGCCCAGGCCAATATTTCGTACAACGCCCGCAGGGGCACCCTGCGGGGGATGCACTTCCAGGATCCTCCCTTTGGCGAGGCCAAGCTAATCCAGTGTTTGCAGGGTTCCCTTTATGACGTCATCATCGATTTGCGCCGGGATTCTGCGACCCACCGCCGGTGGCTTGGCGTGGAGCTGAGCGCGAATAACGGGCGCCTGCTCTACGTGCCGGAGGGTTTTGGGCACGGCTTCCAGACTTTAGAAGACCAGACTTTGATCTATTACCTGATGTTTGAGTTTTTTGCGCCAGATTATGCCCGGGGAGTGAGGTGGAACGATCCGGCTTTCGGCATTAAATGGCCGGTTCCCGATCCGGTGATTTCGGAAAGGGACCGCGGATGGCCGGATTACGAAAAATGAAAAGAGTACTGCTTACCGGGGCCAGCGGTTTTATCGGCCGGCACTGCTTAGAGCCCCTGGTTAAAAGAGGATTTGAGGTCCATGCCGTCAGTTCCCGGGAAATGCGTAATTTTACCCGGGAACGGGTAGAGTGGCACCATGCCGATCTGCATAACGCTGAGCAGGTGTTGCGGTTGATGGCCGAGGTGCGGCCCGGCTACCTTTTGCACCTGGCCTGGGATGTGACCCCCGGTTTTTACTGGAGCTCACTGGAAAACCTGCGCTGGGTCAGGACCAGCCTGGGCCTGCTGCAGGCCTTTCTCGATACCGGCGGCAGCAGGGTGGTTATGGCCGGCAGCTGCGCCGAATATGACTGGGACTACGGCTACTGCAAGGAAACCCTGACGCCCCTTAACCCGGGGACTCTCTACGGGATTGCAAAAGACGCCCTCCATAAACTGGTCAGGGGCGCCGCCGAGGGGACCCAGATCAGCTCGGCCTGGGGGCGGCTGTTCTTTTTATACGGCCCGGGCGAGCATCCCGACCGCCTGATACCTTCAGTAATCACCTCGCTGCTCGGCCGCGAGACGGTCCTCTGCACCCACGGGGAGCAGGTCCGCGACTACATCTACGTCAAAGATGCGGCCGAGGCTTTCTGCGCCCTTTTGGACAGCGAAGTCCGCGGCCCGGTCAATATCGCCTCAGGCCGGCCGGTGATCCTGAAAGATTTAATCGGCCAGGCGGCCGATCTGGCCGGGCGGCCGGAGCTGATCAGGCTGGGCGCCCTGGCGGCGGCAGCAGATGATCCGCCCCTTTTGCTGGCTGAAACCCGCCGCCTGAACGACGTGGTCGGCTGGTCCCCGGGCTGGAGCCTGGAAGAAGGCCTGGCCGAGACTTTTCAGTGGTGGAAGGAAAGAATGGGCCGCTAAACAGCCAAGAAGACGCCGGTTAGCTTATGATGCGAGATTGGACGCTGAGAGAGGCGGAAAAGGCGCCAAATAAGGGTTATAACAAAGAGGGATTTATAAAGAGGGATTATTATTGAAAGAGCGATTAAAAACCGGAGCTTCCGGCCGGGTTGCAAGCGAAACGTTTTCTCCTCCCGGTCCGGAAGAGCCTCATATTTCTAAAGTTGTCTTTGTCATTACCCGGGCCGATGACCTGGGCGGGGCCCAGGTCCATGTCCTGGAGCTGGCCTCGGCTTTACAGGACCGCGGTTACGAGGTGCAGGTCCTGGCCGGGGGCGGTGGAGTCTTTGCCGAGGCCCTGGCGCAGCGGGGTTTAAACTGCCGGGAATTAAAAAAAATGGTCCACCTGATCAAACCGCTCCGGGACCTGGGGGCCTTAAAAGAACTGCGCAGGGCGCTGCAGGAGCTCAAACCCGATTTGGTCACCACCCATTCCAACAAGGCTGGTTTCCTGGGACGCCTGGCGGCCCGGTCCCTTAACCTGCCGGTGGTCCATACCTCGCACGGTTTTTTGTTTAACCAGAATAAATTTTCGGCAGCGGGGTCTTTTTATCGCTTCATGGAAAAAAGCGCCGCCCGGGTGGGCGATAAGGTGATCGCCGTTTCCCGGAGCGAGTATGAAGCGGCCCGGGCCTTAAAGGTAGTGCCGGCAGAGAAGATGGCCGTGGTCCATAACGGCCTGCCCGACCTGGGCGGGCAGTTCAGGGCCGACCCTTTAGGGGAGCCGCCGCGGCTGGTCACGGTGGCCCGTTTTGCCGCCCCCAAGGACCATGTTACCCTTTTACAGGCCCTGGGCGGTTTAAAAGACAGGGCCTTTAGCCTGGATTTGGTCGGCGAGGGCCCGGACCTGGAAAAAGCCCGTAATCTGGTCCGTTCCCTGGGCCTGGCAGAGCGGGTTTCTTTTTCAGGCTCCCGCGGCGACGTGCCCCAGATCCTTTCCGGGGCGCAGCTTTTTGTGCTCAGTTCCAGGCGGGAGGGCTTTCCCTTGAGCATCCTGGAGGCGATGCGGGCGGGGCTGCCGGTGGTGGCCTCAGACGTGGGCGGCGTTGCCGAGGCGGTGCGGGACGGCGAGAGCGGGCTGCTTTTTCCGCCGGGCCGTTCGAGAGAGTTAAAGGACCGCCTGGCCATGCTTTTAGACGATCCGGGCCGGCGGAAAGCCATGGGCGATGCGGGGCGGCGGTTGTTTGCAGCCCATTTTACCCTGGAGCAAATGGTCGATAAAACGATCAAGGTTTATGAAAGCCTGGCTGGCAATTAAATAAAGGAATTTGCCCCCGGACCGTGAATTATAGGGGGGAAGGCGAAAGAACAGGGAGTAAAAGATTGGGGAGGCAGTGTGATGAAAGTGGTGATCCTGGCCGGGGGTATGGGCACCCGCCTGGCCGAAGAGACCGTCACCCGTCCCAAGCCGCTGGTGGAAGTGGGCGGGCGGCCGATTATCTGGCATATCATGAAGCATTATGCCCACTACGGCTTTAAGGAATTCATCGTCGCCCTGGGCTATAAGGGCGAAATGATCAAGCGCTATTTCCAGGACTACTTTTCCATGAACGGCAGCATCTCCATTTCCCTGGCCGACGGCAGGACCAGCGTCCACGACGAGGTCAAGGAAGACTGGCTGGTCCACCTGGTCGAAACCGGCCTTTACACCAATACGGGCGGCCGGATCAAGAAGCTGGAAAACTGGATTGAAGATGACACCTTCATGCTTACTTACGGCGACGGGGTGTGCAACGTCGATATAAACGAGCTGGTCCAATTTCATCAAAATAACGGCAAGCTGGTCACGGTCACGGCGGTGCGCCCGCCGGCCCGTTTCGGCAGCCTCAATTTTACCGACGGCGGCCTGATCACCGAATTTGTCGAAAAGCCGCTCTCAGGCGGGGGCTGGATTAACGGCGGGTTTTTCGTCATTGCCAGAGAGGCCCTGCGCTATATTGAGGCAGACGTGCCCTGGGAAAGCGAACCGCTGCGCAATATTGCCGCCGACGGCCAGCTGGTGGCCTACCGGCACGGCGATTTCTGGCAGTGCATGGATACCTACCGGGAGCTAAAAATCCTGGAAACTTACTGGAAGAGCGGGGAAGCGCCCTGGAAGGTATGGTAACAGGACAGTTCTCTCCCCTTTGAGATGGGAGCTTCCTTCTTCAGGGCAGGAGGGGAGCTTCCGCTCAAAGGTTTAAGGATCAGGGGATTGAAAGGGGAGGTGGAGGATTGGCCGGCCCAAATTCATTCTGGCTCGACCGCCCGGTCCTGGTGACCGGGGCCACCGGTTTCCTGGGCGGCTGGTTAATAAAAAGGCTGCTTTCAGC
>PWFM01000094.1 GCA_003553895.1 Syntrophomonadaceae bacterium
CACACCGGCCAATGATAAAACCTGGTAAAGGCTCAAGCTGCGCATCCCGCCTTTTTTACAGTAAAGCAGGGGTATATGATCGCCGCAGGTTTCGGTAACCTGCCTGACCAGGGCCGGAAGCCTGGGCGCGACCATTTCCAGGGCGGCCTGCCGGGCTTCGTGCTCGCCCATTTGGTGGAAAATGATACTTAACTGCGCATGCTCGACATCGTCAAAGAGGGGGATATTGACGGCTCCCGGGATCGAAGCCTCCCCGTATTCAGATGACGAGCGGACATCAACAAATAACAGGCCCCTTTGGGCCAGGGCTTCCCGGATTTCTATTTCCATAATGCCTTCCCTTCATCTTAGAACTAAGATCAAGCGGCGATCTTAATAACAATCCCATCATAGCATAGAACCGCCTTTTTAAAAATAAAACTGGTCCAGGCTTAGCGGACTGGTCCCACCTGCAGTCGAAGCAGGCCGCCGGCATGATCCGTTACGGCGGTGAGGCGCTTTATGGACCCACTAAACCGGTTTTGCCAAAGGGCGGAAATGAAATGCCACCCACGCCGGTTTTTTTGCAAAAAATTTTTGCCGGAAAAAGGTAATAAAGGTTTACTTAGCGAACTAAACAGTAACATGGCTTTAAGGGATAATGGTTTGCTTCTCAAGGCATTTAGGCTGTGTTATAATAGCGGACAGGAGGAATCAGCATGGCAGCAGATTGTGTTTTTTGCAAGATCATTAACCGCGAGTTAGATGCGGATATTGTCTATGAAGACGAGAAAGCGGTAGCTTTCAAAGATATCAACCCCGCTGCTCCCGTCCATATCTTGATTGTCCCCCGCAAGCATATTCCCACCCTTTTGGATGTGGGAAAAGATGATGAAGGTTTGGTTGGCCACCTGCATTCTGTAGCCAATGAAATCGCCAGGGCTTTTAAGATTGACAATAAAGGATACCGGATCGTGATTAATTGCGGTGCTGATGCCGGTCAGATTGTTTTTCATCTTCACCTCCACCTCCTGGGAGGAAGACCTTTGCTGCAAACCATAGCCAAGGGCAGGGGCGTCTAGAATCGAAGCTGCCAAAGGATCCTGGCATTGGTTTTAAGGAGAGGGGGGAAGAATTATGGCAGAAGTTAAAATAGGCAAAAATGAAACCTTGGATAAAGCTTTGAAGAGGTTTAAAAAGCAGTGTGCCCGTGCGGGGGTTATTTCTGAAGCCCGCAGGCGGGAACATTATGAAAAGCCGAGTGTGCGCCGGAAAAAGAAAGCCGATGCTGCGCGGAAAAGGCGCCGTTAATACGATAGGGAGGCACTTCTATGGCAGAGGCAGAAAAATCGCTTTCGGAGAAGCTGATAGAAGAACAGAAGGAAGCGCAAAAAGCCAGGGACAAGTTTCGGCTGTCGGTAATCCGTATGCTGCGGTCGGAATTGCAAAACAGCGCCATTGCCAAGAATGCTCCTCTTGATGCTGAAGAAGAGCTGGCAGTCCTGACCCGGGAAGTAAAAAAACGCCAGGAATCACTCGATGATTACCGTAAGGCCAACCGGCAGCAACTGCTTGAAGACCTGGAACGCGAGATTGAAATACTCAAGAAGTATTTACCCGAGCAGCTTTCTGAAGCAGAGCTGGAAACTATGGTCCAGGAAGCCATTGCCGCTACCGGGGCCGAAACAAAGCGGGAAATTGGCAAAGTTATGGGTATGCTTATGCCCCGGGTTAAGGGTAAAGCCGATGGCAATGTCGTCCGCCGGCTGGTTGAGGAAAAACTGCAATAACAGCAATAAAGCCCGGCTTGACAGGCCGGGCTTTTAAACCATGGGAGGCAGGCCTTTGTCGGCACAAAAAAGAGTTTATTTCTGGCTGGTTTGCCTGTTCTGCGGGCTGCTTATTTTTTTGCCTTCCGGCAGGGGAACCGCAGATAATGAAACAGTGGCCGTTATTAAGATCAGCGGGACTATAGATCCCGGCACCAATAGCTATGTTGCCCATGCCTTCGAAGAAGCCGGGGCGATTGGTGCGCAAGCTGTAATCCTGGAGCTCGATACTCCCGGCGGTTTTATTAATTCCGCCGAGTCAATCAGGCGGATCATGGACGATTCCGATCTGCCGGTATATGCTTTCGTGCGCCCCAACGCCATCTCGGCGGGAGCATACCTGGCCCTGGCCGCAGATGAGATCTATATGGTGCCGGGCAGCACAATGGGGGCTGCAGAACCCAGTTACCTGGGAGTTGGCGAAGTCGATGAAAAAATGCTCTCGGTTTGGGATAAAGAGATGGCCGGCATGGCTGAACGCCGGGACAGGGATCCGCGGATAGCTTCAGCCATGGTGCGCCGGGATATTGCGATAGAAGGGCTGGTGGAAGAAGGGGTTTTGCTGACCCTGACTGCCGGAGAAGCCCTGGAGGTTGGATACAGCGAAGGCACGGTCGACGATCAGTCTTCATTACTGGATGCGGTGGGCCTTGAGAACGCAGAGTGGCGGTTGATAGAGCAGCGTACCGCCGACAGCGTGGTTCGCTGGACCACCAATCCCGTGGTGGGGACGATCCTCTTAATGATTGGGCTTGGCGGACTGGCCCTGGAGGTTATCACGGCCGGCTTCGGCGCGGCCGGGATCATCAGCCTGGCGGCATTTGCCCTTTATTTTGGAGGGAATATTGCGGCCGGAATGGCCGAATACTGGGTATTGCTCTTGTTTGCCTTCGGCGTAGGGATGATGCTTATCGAAGCGGTAATGCCCGGATTCGGTGTTTTCGGCATCGCCGGCTTTATTGCCACCATATTTTCCATAGTACTGGCCGCAGTTTCGGTGCAAACCGGTATGTTAATGCTCTTAATTTCTATTGTGCTGGCTGCAGTGTTTACCTTTGTTGCTTTCCGCTTTTTTGCCCGCCGGGGAGCTCTGCGCCATATCATTTTATCTGAACAAGAAACAGCCGACCTGGGCTATGTAGCCCCGCTCGATCAGAAAGATTTAACCGGTAAAAAAGGCGTGGCTGTTACTTCGCTGCGCCCTTCCGGCGCAGCTGAAATAGACGGCAAGAGGATTGATGTAGTCAGCGACGGTTCCTATATTGCCAAAGATGAACCGATTAAGGTTGATAGAGTAGAAGGTGTGCGGGTGATTGTCCGCAGCCTGAAAGAAGATAAAAATGAAGGTAACTAGGATTTAGTTTTGCAGATTATTTTTTAAGCAAATCATAAACAGGAGGCTTTACTATGGAAGGATTACTTGAAGGCATAATTCCCCTGCTTGCGCTTATTATAGTTGTTGTCATATTTATTGCCGTGGTCTTTAGTTTTATTCCCCTGGGCTTATGGATTTCCGCCCTTGCCGCCCGGGTACCAGTAGGCATTTTTTCATTAATCGGCATGCGCCTGCGCCGGGTGATACCGGCCAAGATCGTGGCCCCCTTAATCAAGGCCACCAAGGCCGGTTTGGATTTGAGCGTCAACAAGCTGGAAGGGCACTTTTTGGCCGGAGGTAATGTTGACCGGGTAGTCAATGCCCTCATCGCCGCCCAGCGGGCCGAGATCCCCCTGCAGTTTGAAAGGGCCGCGGCTATTGACCTGGCCGGACGTGATGTCCTGGAAGCGGTGCAGATGAGCGTTAACCCCAAGGTTATAGAAACCCCGGTGGTAGCAGCCGTAGCGAAGGACGGTATTGAAGTTAAAGCCAGGGCCAAGGTTACGGTAAGAGCTAATATAGACCGCCTGGTTGGAGGGGCCGGTGAAGAAACCATTATTGCCCGGGTCGGGGAAGGGATTGTAACCACAATCGGTTCTTCCGATAATCATAAGGTAGTTTTAGAAAACCCGGACAAAATTTCCAATACGGTCCTGCAAAAGGGCCTCGACTCGGGAACAGCCTACGAGATCCTCTCTATTGACGTGGCCGATGTTGATGTTGGCAAGAATATCGGCGCTCAGCTCCAGACCGACCAGGCTGAAGCCGACAAGCGGATTGCCCAGGCCAAGGCGGAAGAAAGAAGAGCTATGGCTGTAGCCAAAGAACAGGAGATGATCGCTTCCGTCCAGGAAATGAGGGCCAAAGTTACCGAGGCCGAGGCGGAAGTGCCGAAAGCCCTGTCCCAGGCCTTACGGGAAGGCAACATGGGCGTAATGGACTACTACCAGTTAAAAAATGTAATGGCTGATACCGATATGCGAGAAAGCATTGGGAAGATGGGCCAGGAAGAACAGGAAGAAGACAACTAGTAGATTGCGGGAGGCTTTAATATGGAAGGGATTATTACTTTTATTGTGATAATCATCATTTTTAACCTGCTTAACCGGTTCTTAGGCGCCGCCAAAAGAACACAGCAAGCTTCAACCCGCCGCCGCAGGCCCTATGCTGCTGAGCAGTCCAGGCCGGCAAGGTCTGCCGGAAGAACTGTTGAAGAGCCCGCCTTTTTCCGATCAATCGGGAGGAGGGACAGGAGGGACGCCCCGACCGGTTATGAAGAAGAGGAAGCAGAGCAAGAGTGGGAAGAGGAAGAACCGGAAGCAGCAGTAGGCCCTGTGATCACAAGGAAGGTTAAAAAATCTTCTGCGCAAGCTCCTGCGCCAAATGGCCTGCGCAAAATATTGCAAGATAAAGATTCACTGGTTGCCGCCTTTATATTTCATGAAGCTATATCAGGACCTCCCGCTTCCCGGGGGAAAAGAAAAAGCCTTTTCACCAGGCTCAGGTAAGCGGAGGGATGGAAAATGGCCGCAAAGAAATACTGGGATGGATTAAAAGCCGGCGCCCCGGAAAACAGCGATCTTGCCATTATGGGCGTGCCTTTTGACGGAGCTGTGAGCGGGGGGCGTGGGGCGGCGGAAGCTCCCGGCCGGCTGAGGGAATTATCAAAAAAAATATCGCCCTTTTCAGAAGAAGGGCATGATCTGCGCGGCCTGATTGTTTACGACCGGGGCGACCTGGTTTTTGTCCATGATTGGGAAAGCTATTATGCAGAAGTAGAAGAGGCAGCATTCGCATTGTTGCAAAGCGGGAGCACTCCCCTGTTTTTGGGCGGTGACCACTCGGTAACCATTCCCTTATCGAAAGCTTTTGCCCGGTATTACCATCCTGAACCAGTAGGCATGGTGCACCTGGATGCGCACAGCGACCTGATGGATATGTATTGCGGCCAGAAATGGTCGCATGCCTGTCCTCAGAGGCGCTTCCTTGAACAGGAGAATACAAAGATCGAAAACCTGTTCCTGGTCGGGATCAGGGAATTCGAGGCGGAAGAAGTTGCTTTCTGGAAAGATAACCCGGAGCTGGGTCTTGTTACCGCCCGCCGTTACGCCCGCGACGGCCATAAAGCGGTGATGGAGGAAATGGTTTCGGCCTTGCGGGGCCTTTCCGCAGTCTATCTTTCCATTGATATTGATATCCTTGATCCCGCTTATGCTCCGGGAACCGGCACTCCCCAGGCCGGGGGCCTTTCTACCCGGGAATTAATTACCCTGGTATCCGATACCATGCGCAGGCTGCCTGTAAAAGCAGTTGATCTGGTGGAGGTAGCTCCACCGCTTGATAGCTCCGATCTTACTTCGAGGGCGGCTTTGAAAGTCATCTACGAGATATTTGCCGCTTTAGTTTCCTTAAAAGGACAGTAAAATAAAGGAAAAGAACATGAACCCGGGCCTGCCCACAGGCTTCTGGAAATGGTTAAATGTTTATTTCCAACTATCTAAGTTTAACCACAAGTGATAAAATAAGATCTGTCGGGAACAGAAAGGAGAAAGATGCTTATTGGCCAATAACACTACATGCAGGACGATAACGCTTGCCAGCGGTGACGAGGCGGTTCAGCTGCTCGGAAAACAGGATCGTCATTTTAGCCTGGTTGAAGATAATTATAATGTCCGCCTGATCCCAAAAGGCCACGAACTGGTAATAGAGGGTGATGCCGAAGATGTTGAGGCCCTCTATGCCATGTTCCAGGAACTGCTGGACCATATTCGTAAAGGTCATTTGCTGACCAGGCGGGAATTTGAATATGCCCTCAAGTTAACCGGGCAGGGAGATGTAGGATCAATCCGTTCTCTGTTCAGTGACTTAATTTTGGTTACACCCCGGGGCAAGCAGATCCGGCCTAAAACAATAGGCCAAAAAAAATACCTGGAAGCGATTCGCTCCCATGATATTGTCCTGTCAATTGGCCCGGCCGGCACGGGTAAAACCTACCTGGCGCTGGCTATGGCGGTTGATGCCTTAAAAAGCAAGCAGGTGCAGCGTTTGATTTTGACCCGCCCGGCGGTGGAAGCAGGTGAACATCTGGGCTTTTTACCCGGTGATTTTCAAGAAAAAGTGGACCCGTACCTGCGCCCCATTTATGACGGGCTTTATGACTTGCTGGGGGTGGATGTTTTTCAGAAATACAGGGAAAAGGGCATTATTGAGATTGCCCCCCTGGCTTACATGCGCGGCAGGACCCTGGATGATTCATTTGTTATCCTTGATGAGGGACAGAATGCCACTTCGGAACAGATGAAAATGCTTTTAACCCGGCTCGGTTTTGGATCCAAAGCCGTTGTTACCGGGGATGTAACCCAGGTTGATCTGCCCGGCGGCAGGTATTCAGGCCTTGAAGAGGCTTCCCGGATCCTCTCCGGCATCGAAGGCATCGCCCTTATCTACCTGACTGAAAAGGATGTTGTCAGGCATCCCCTGGTGCAAAGCATTATCAAAGCTTATGAAGCATATAAGGGCTCTAAGGGAAGGGGTAGAGATGAAAAAGAAGACAAGGCTCGGGGACATATTTGACCGGTCGGTCTCGTTTAAAGATAACGTCCGCCTGCAAAAACTGGTTCTGGTTGCCGTTCTCTTTTTGACTGTATACCTGATTCTGATCTTTGTCAGTATGCCGGCGCGCCTGGACATATCGATAGGCAGGCCCAGCCCCGGGACTATTTATGCTCCCCGTGATGCCGAGGACTCTTATGCCACAGAGCAGCTGCGCGAAGAGGAGGCCCAAAAGGTATCTGAGGTTTATGATTATGATCCCCTGGTCCTGGAAGGGGCCCTGGCTGAAATAGATCACTTTTTTGATGAAGTTGTGGCCATAAACGAGAAGAATGATGAGCTGGAAAGAGCTGACAGGATAGAGATGATCCAGGAGCTTTTACCCGGTGATCTGACCGATGATACGGTGGCTTCTCTCCTGACCGGCGAAGAAAATTTAAGGGATTTACAGGAAAGGTTAAATAATACGGTCAGTGAAGTTTTCGAAGACGGGATCAGAGAAAATGAAACGGAAGCAGCCCGGAGGAGGCTGACCCAGGAAATTGCCCTCTATCCTTCCAGCGCCGACCAAAAAAGAGTTGCCGAAGAGCTGGTAAAACCGCTGGTAGAGGTCAACGAGTTTTACAACGAAGAAGCCACTGAAGAAAAACGGGAACAGGCCCGGGAAGAAGTTGAACCGGTAATTATCCTGCGCAATACCCTGATTGTGAGCGAAGGCGAACCGGTTACAGAACACCAGTATTCCCAGCTTGAAGATCTGGGGTTGATCAGAGGGCAGCGGGCCGATTATCCCGCTTATGTTGGCCTGTTTCTGCTTCTTGTTGTCGTTTTTGTCCTGGTGGGCATCTATATATCAATCTTTGCCAAAGAAGTGTTTTCCAGTCCCAGGCTGCTGCTGTTGATGGGGGTTGTGTTGGTGATTACCCTGATCTTTTGTGTGGCCGCCAACTACTTTTCCGGATACCTGATCCCGGTGGCTATCGGGGTTATTTTGCTGACGGTCATGTTCGGTTATAAGCTGGCCCTGATTATCAACCTGGTCCTGACCCTGACGGTAGGTTTAATTACCGGCGGTGATTTTTCTTATATGACCGTAGCCCTGACCGGCGGCCTGGTTTCCATCTATGCCGTTACCCGGCTGAGCCAGCGCAGTGACCTGGCCCGGGCCGGTTTCTTTGTCGCCGTGACCAATGCCGTGGTTATTATTTCCACGTACCTGTTTTTCGGTAATGTCAGCCTGGAATACGACTCGTTGATAAACTTCAGCTACAGTATGATGGCCGGGGTAGGCAACGGGATTTTTTCATCCGTGGTAGCCATAGGTTTTCTGCCGTACCTGGAAAATTACTTTGGAGTAACCACGCCGATTACCCTGCTGGAGCTCTCAAACCCCAATCACCCGCTTTTAAAAGAGATGTTATTAAAAGCGCCGGGCACTTATTATCACAGCATGATGGTTTCAAACCTGTCCGAATCGGCGGCCGAGACGGTCAATGCCGATTCTCTGCTGACCCGGGTGGGCGCTTATTATCATGACATCGGTAAATTAAAAAGGCCCTACTTTTTCTCAGAAAACCAGTTATCGGGCGACAACCCTCATTCCAGGCTTACACCCAACTTGAGTTCCCTGGTGATCGGGGCTCACCCCAAGGACGGCGTTGATATTGGCAAGAAGCACCGCCTCCCTGAACCGATCCTTGATATAGTGGCCCAGCATCACGGCAACAGCATGGTTTCATTTTTTTATCAAAAAGCCCTGGAAAGCGGTTCGCGGGAGCAAATATCCCCAGACAAATTCCGCTATGAGGGACCCAAGCCGCAGACCAAAGAGGCCGCCATTATTATGCTTGCAGACGCCGTGGAAGCAGGGGTGCGTTCTTTAAATAAGCCTTCCAGCAGCCGGGTGGAAACTATGGTCCGGCGGATGATCAAAGATAAGCTCGAAGACGGTCAGCTTGACCAATCTGATTTAACTTTAAAAGAGCTGGACCAGATCGCCGAATCATTTATCTATATTATGGCGGGGATTTATCATCAAAGGATTGAATATCCTGAAAAAACCCTCCAGGCGGAACTCAAAGGCGGCGCTTAGTCATAAAAAGGGGGCCTGTTTAAAGTGGGTGTTTATTTTAGCTGTCTTTACGAAGGCTATACTTTACCGGAACCTGTGGCCGCAGCGCTTATAGAAACTGCGGAAGATCTCCTAAAAGAGCACGGCCTTGCCGTTGGAGAAGTGGGGCTGATCCTGGTTGATGATCAATACATTCACTCCCTGAACAAAAAGTACCGGGATAAGGATGCTCCAACCGATGTGCTCTCTTTTTCATACCTGGAGCCGAATGGCAGTGATAGACCCCCAGAAGAAGAATTTGCTGTAGGCGATATTTATATCTCGGCAGACAGGGCCCGGGCGCAGGCCGTAGATGTCGGCCACAGCCTGGAAAGCGAAATTGCCCTGCTTGTCGTTCACGGCCTCCTTCACCTTTTGGGCTATGACCACGAGCAAGAAAAAGAGCAAGAAATTATGCAGGGCAAAGAACGGGCAATTTTAAGACGGCTTGATTTTTAAGCAGGCGGTGGGCGGAAATGCAAAAAGTGCTGCTTAGTTTAAAAAATGCTCTCAGGGGTTTAAAATACTGTTTTTGGACCCAACGGAATATAACAATACACACGGTTGTTGCAGTTCTAGTCCTGATCGCGGCTTTATATCTGCGGGTAAACCTGACCGGCATGCTTTTCCTGCTTACGGCGATCATGGCTGTAATGGTAACGGAGGTTTTGAATACCGCTCTTGAACAGGCGATCGACCTGTTTACCCTGGAGCGCAATCATTATGCCTATAAGGCCAAAGATATAGCGGCCGGAGCGGTGCTGCTGGCTTCACTGTTTGCGGTTATTATCGGACTGTGTGTCCTCGGCCCGCCCCTCTGGAAGTTGTTTGGGGAAAGATTTTTCTAATAAGCGGGCAGGCATTCTTTGATCTGATGACGCTGCCGGATCCGGCAATATTTTTTTAAAGGGGCCTCTCTGGCCAGTTTCCCGGCGGCAGCGTGAAAAAGAGGTGTAACTATGCAGCTGGAAAGTATGCTGGCCGCTGCGCGGGCGGCCAGGATCAGGGCTTATGCCCCCTATTCCGGATTTGCTGTGGGAGCTGCGCTCTTAACCGAAGGGGGTGCGATTATAACCGGGGCAAACACCGAGAACTCATCTTCGGGCATGACCGTTTGCGCTGAAAGAGTGGCTGTAATGACGGCAATCCATGCCGGCTATCGTTCTTTCCAAAAGATCGCCATTGCTGCCGATTGTTCTCCCCCTCCTGCTCCTTGCGGCGCCTGCAGGCAGGTTTTATGGGAACTGGCCGGCTCCTTGGAAGTGATCATGGGCAACCTTGATAATGAAGTGAACATTAAATCGCTCCAGGAACTCTACCCCGATCCTTTTGGCTCGGCCAGATGGTCTGATAACCCGGTTGGCGATTCCCTGTTTGAGGAAATGGAAGGCTGGCGTATTCCCGTGCCTTTTCATCCTGTAGGTTACCTGGCCAATGATTTTAAGGATCCCGGGAGTATTCCCGGCAATTACAAGGAGCTTTTATCCCGGGTGATCATATCCCCGGAATATGAAGAAGGCCTTTACCGGATCGAGGAAGAGAAGAAGATTAATATCATTGCTTACTTGCACCGGGCCAAAGGCTATACCCTGAAGGGAAGGCGCCCGGGCCGCGGCAATGAAACCTACGGCGTTTTTGTGTGCCGGGCGCCCTTGCGTCCCAACTGGATTGCTCAAAGTAAAGTGGAACTGGTGGACAGAAAACGAAACGTCCTTACAGTCAGGGGAGCGGATCTGATTGACGGAACGCCGGTCCTTGACTTGAAGACGATAATGCCGGGCGATTAACAGCCCGGGTATTTAATTTGCGCAGGCGGGAAGGTATATAATATGCACCGTTCAGGCTTTGTAGCTTTGATTGGCCGGCCCAATGTTGGGAAATCAACTTTAATCAATGCCCTGGTTAAAGAAAAAGTAGCTATTATATCCGGACGCCCCCAGACGACCAGGAATCAAATCCGGGCTGTCCTGACCAGGCCGGACGATCAAACTATATTTATAGATACACCCGGTTTACACAAGCCAAAACACAGGCTCGGCGCAACGATGGTCCAGAAAGCCCGCAATACAATGAACGAGGTGGACTTGATTTATTTCATTGTCGAAGGCAACCAGCCTCCGGGAGCGGGCGACCGTTACATCTCTGAAATCCTGATCAATGCCGACAGCCCCGTGTTTTTAGTTATGAATAAGGCCGATCTGGCAGCGGCGGAAAAGCTGGGTGAAAACCAGGACCTTTATAAAAAACTGTTTCCTTTTGAGGGGCATTTTTCTATTTCGGCCCTGAAGAGCCGCAACCTGGAGCATTTAATCGAGGCCACTGTATCTTACTTTGCGGAAGGGCCCCAGTATTATCCTCCCGACATGGTTACGGATCAACCGGAACGGTTTATTGCCTCGGAAATAATCAGGGAAAAACTGATCAACCTAACCAGGCAGGAAATCCCTTTCTCGGTGGCCGTGGTAATTGAAGAGATGAAAACCAGGGAAAAAGGCGAGTTGCTTGATATCTGGGCTGAGATTTATGTAGAAAGAAAATCGCAGGTAGGAATCATTGTTGGTAAAGGAGGGGCCATGCTTAAAGAGGTGGGGATCAGGGCCAGGGAGGAACTGGAAGCCCTTTTCGGGCAGCATATTTTTCTAGACCTGAGGGTTAAAGTAAAGCGGGAATGGCGCAACCGGGAAGAAGAACTGCGCCGCCTCGGTTACAGCGAATGATCGAATAAAGCTGGGGAGAGAACAATTTGGCCAACCGGATATTTAAAGATGAGGGCCTGGTCCTTCGCACCCGGGTCCTGGGTGAAGCAGATCGCCTGGTAACCTTGCTGACAAGGGGGGGCGGCAAGTTTGAAGCTGTAGCCCGGGGGGCCCGAAAAATGAAGAGTAAGCTGGCGGCAGGGGTCGATATTTTTACCCGCGGCGATTATACTTTCCACCGGGGCAAGACCTGGCCGCTGATAACCAGCCAAAATTCACTGGAAAGATTTTTGTGGTTCAGGGAGGACCCGGATCTCTACCCTTACGGCCTTTACCTGGCCGAACTGACCGACCGCCTGGTCGCTGGGGAAGAGTCCTGCCCGGAACTCTACTGCCTTTTACTTGACGGTTGGAGAATGCTGGGAAAAAGCGTAGACCGGGCTATGGTTTTAAGGGCCTTTGAGCTAAAAATGGCCCATTACCTTGGTTATAGTCCCGGTTTGCATCATTGTGCCGGATGCGGCACTGAAAACGTGAGGGGTTTCAGCCCCAGGGAAGGCAGCCTGTTATGTCCAGGCTGCCGTCCCCCTGATTATATTAACCTGGAATCGGGGACTGTTGCCCTGGCCCGCCGGCTGCTGGAATGTTCCTTTGGGCAGGTGGCGCTGATCAGGCCAAGCGCCAGGCAGAAAGAAGAACTGGGCCGCATGAACAGCAGCTTCCTTGCTTACCACCTCGATCCGGGCGAGTTAAAATCTAAACGATTGCTGAAAGAATGATCAAGAAAAAGGCACCAGGGGAAAAATTGCGCCCGGGTCACTGCGCGACCGCCGTCGGCTGCCCAGGCATTAAAAGCGGATCTGCCGGAAGGTTGCGTTGCCGCAGAAAAAAGCCGGGACAGATTACCTGATATAAGTGGTGGGAAGGAAAAGAATTATACTCAAATCAAGTTGCGCTGATGAAGGAGGAAGAGGATATGAATATAGGGATTATTATTTATTCGCAAACCGGAAACACCAGGGAAGCGGCCGGTCAGCTGCAGGAAAAACTGGCGGCAAAAGGCCACCGGGCCGACATAGAAGAAATTGAGATTAAGGGAAAAGTCCCTGCCCAGCCCGGCCAGTTTGAACTTTCCTCCAGCCCCGATCCGGGGAAATACGATGCCCTGGTGTTTGGTTCTCCGGTGCAGGCCTTTAATTTGCACCCGGTCATGAAGGCGTACCTGGATCAGCTTCCTCCTCTGGAGGACCGGGCTGTAGCCTGTTTTATCACAAAGCGCCTGCCTATCGTATGGACGGGAGGCACCCAGGCTATCGGCAAAATGAAAACCGCCTGCCATTCTAAAGGGGCGGTGGTAAAAGGCGCGGAAATAATATTTTGGTCCGGGAGAGAAAGCCGGGAAAAGGCCGTAGAGGCTGTTGAAAACCTGGCCGCATTATTTTAACCTCCGCCCCGGAGATCCGGGTCGGTTTTGCTGCTTTTTTCTTGTTTAAGGAAAATATGTCGCCGCCGGCAACAACCGGCTCCGGGTCTGTTTTTTGGCGTACCTTGACAATGAAGAAGTCAGTTGTTAGTATCTTTATATCATACATGCATTCGGCAATGAGGGAAAGAAGTAACCGGATTAATCCTTCGAAAGACAGCGAGCCGGAAATGGTGGGAGCCCGGCAGGGTCTTCGGTGAATGGCGTTCCTGAGCCTTTTTTAATTAAGCGGGCCGGGCCCTGAAAAAGGCACGGCCAAATAGGGTGGAACCGCGGGAACACCTCCCGTCCCTATGGCTGCTTCAGCCACAGGGCAGGGAGGTTTTTTATATGTTAACAGTAAAGGAGGAGTTTTTTTGGATTTGCAAACGCTTATGATCAAGTTTCAAGATTACTGGGCCTCTCGAGGGTGCCTGATCTGGCAGCCTTATGACGTTGAAAAAGGGGCGGGCACCATGAACCCGGCCACTTTTCTCAAGTCTCTGGGGCCCGAGCCGTGGTCGGTGGCTTACGTCGAACCGTCAAGGAGGCCCGCTGACGGAAGGTACGGGGAAAACCCGAACCGCCTCTACCAGCACCTGCAGTACCAGGTTATTATTAAACCGACCCCTGCAGACATTCAACAGCAATATCTGGACAGCCTGGCCTCCCTGGGTCTGGATCCCCTGGAACACGATATCCGCTTTGTTGAAGACAACTGGGAAGCTCCGACGCTTGGCGCCTGGGGTCTGGGCTGGGAAGTATGGCTTGACGGTATGGAAATCACCCAGTTTACCTACTTCCAGCAGGTGGGTGGTTACGACGTGGAAGCGGTCCCGGTGGAGCTGACCTACGGCCTGGAAAGGATCGCCATGTACCTTCAGGATCGCGACAATGTTTTTGATCTGATCTGGACCGGCGATATCACCTATGGCGAGGTATACAAACGGGTGGAATGGGAGCAATCCAGCTACAGTTTCGATTACGCCGACCGGGAACTCTTATTTAAGCTGTTCGGATTATATGAAACCGAAGCGATGCGCCTGCTGGAATTGAACCTGGTTCATCCGGCCTATGATTATATTTTAAAATGTTCTCATACCTTCAACAACCTCGATGCCCGGGGAGCGATCAGTGTTACGGAAAGAGCGGCTTATATCGGCCGGGTCCGGACCCTGGCCCGGCTCTGCGCCGAGTGCTACCTGGAACAACGCGAAGCCGCCGGGTATCCCCTCATGGCAGGAGGTGGAATAAGATGACGGCAAAACAGGATTTGTTAATGGAAATCGGATGTGAAGAGATCCCCTCCCGGTTTTTACCGGGCGCTATGGAACAGCTGGAACAGGGAGCCGCTGCGCTGCTGCAAGAAAACAGGCTTGGCCATGGGGAAATAGAAACTTTTGCCACCCCCCGCCGCCTGGTTATCCTGATCAAGGAACTGGATCCCGAACAGGCCGACCTGGTTGAGAAAGTCAAAGGTCCCCCTGTTGACAGGGCTTATGATCACCAGGGCGAACCGACTAAGGCCCTGCAGGGGTTCATAAAAAGCCAGGGGATAACGATGGAGCAGGTAGAAGAAGAAATAATCAAAAACGCCCGCTACGTGGTAGCCCGCAAGGAGATTGCCGGCCGGCCTGTCGAGGAACTGCTCCCGGAACTGCTGCCGGGGCTGATCCGCAAATTATCTTTTCCAAGGCCGATGTACTGGCAGACTAAGGACATCCGTTTTGCCCGCCCAATCCGCTGGATCCTGGCTCTTTACGGCAGCAAGCCGGTTAATTTTCAGTTTGCCGGCCTGGCAGCAGGACCTGAAACTTACGGGCACCGCTTCCTGGCTCCCGGCCCCTTTGCGGTTGATGGAGTAAATGAATTCTTCAATTGCCTGGAAGAAAACTACGTCATCCTTGACCATAACCGCCGCCGGGAGATGATCCTGGAGCAGTTGAAAGAAAAGGCCGAAGAAAACGGCGGGGTGGCTTTAGTTGACGATGATTTACTCGAAGAAGTTACCTACCTGGTTGAGTATCCGGTAGCCGTGGACGGCTCATTTGACGAAGCGTACCTTGATCTGCCCCAGGAAGTGCCTATAACCACCATGCAGTATCATCAACGCTATTTTCCGATTGTGGAAAAAGAGAGCGGACGCCTTTTGCCGTCTTTTATCGGCATCAGCAACAACCGGTATCACCCCAATATCAGCAAAGGTTACAGCAAGGTATTACAGGCCCGGCTTGCGGACGGTCGTTTCTTTTTCAATGAAGACCGTAAAGAACCGCTCGAAAACTATGTTGAACAGCTTAAAAGCGTTGTTTTTCTTGAATCGCTGGGGACTCTGGATCAGAAAAGATCCCGCCTGGTGGAACTGGCCGGGAAATTGGGACAGGCGCTCGGCCTGCCGGCAGATAGAATTGAAAAAAGCAGGCGCATCGCCCACCTGTGTAAAGCGGACCTGGTAACAAGCATGGTCAAGGAATTTACCGAACTGCAGGGTGTAATGGGCCGCGAATATGCCAGGCTGAGCGGTGAACCGGAGGAGGTAGCCGCAGGCATATACGAACACTACTTGCCCCGTTACCCCGGGGATAGCCTTCCCTCTTTCCAGGAGGCGTCCGTAGTATCGCTGGCCGACCGGGTTGACACCCTGGCCGGATGTTTTGCCACCGGCATTCAACCGACCGGATCCCAGGATCCGTACGGGCTGCGCAGGCAGGCCCAGGGGGCGGTCAACATTTTATTAAGCCATGAAATGGATCTGCCCCTCCAGGAATATATCACCCGGGCCCTGGATGTGCTGGCAAGCGATCTGGGGATTGATACTGAGCAGCGCCAAAAGGTGGAAGCCGAACTGCACGATTTCCTGCTGCAAAGGATTCGCTTTTCTTTCCAGGAGAGAGACCTGGCTTTTGAAGTAATTGAAGCCGTCCTGGCAGTCTCCTTTGACACTGTAGCCGAGTTGTTCAACCGGGCCGCAACCTTAAATGTTCAGAGACAAAGCGCCCTGTTGAACGATGTCATCGCCGCCCATAACCGGGTGGCCAACCTGGCGAAAAATAGCTCCGGCAGCAGGCCGGATCAATCGCTTTTCACGGAACCAGCGGAAAAAGCGCTTTTTCAAAAGTGGCAGGAAGCGGAAGAAGCCTTTGGCGATGCCGGCAGCCCTGAAGAGCAATTAACTGTTTTGCGCACCTTGAAAAAGCCGATTGACAGCTTTTTTGATGACGTCATGGTTATGGTTGAGGATGAAACAATTCGCGCCAACCGCCTGAACCTCCTGGCCGGGGTTACCGCCCTGTTCAACCGGGTCGCTGATTTTTCCAGGATGCAGGCTCCGTAAAAATTGGCAAAAAAAGCAGGATCATGTTGACCTGTAGCGTATATAAGATAAAATAGACATAATTGGCTGAAATCCAGGAGCCGTGCTAAACAACCAGGGGCAATATACCGTTATTATCCCGGGGCGGGGTTAAAGGCAGCTGCCTTAACCTGCTGTGTGCCGCGGCTCCTGTACGGTTACTAAGTAGTCAAAACCGCTATTCTTTGACCGGCAGCTACTAAAATAATTAAAGTATTGAAAGAGGGGTTTGGCGATGGAAAAATCTCCGGGTAAACCGGTCGTCTTTATAGTTTCCGACTCTATCGGTGAAACCGCTGAATTTGTAGTAAAAGCAGTTGCCAGCCAGTTTGATTCAGGGCAGATAGAAATGCGCCGGGTGCCTTTTGTAGAGACAGAAGCCCAGATTGAAAAAATCTTTGAAGAAGCGGCTGCCTGCAATGCCATCATCGCCTATACCCTGGTCGTGCCTGAGCTGCGTCAGAAAATGGCTGATGAAGCCGCCAACCACTCTGTTTTAACCGCCGATATTCTGGGGTCGCTGATGGGCGCTTTTGCCCGGGTCTCCTATAAAGAGCCCCACCTGGAACCAGGCCGGTTGAGGCAGCTGGACGAAGATTATTTCCGCCGGGTGGCGGCGATCGAATTTGCCGTAAAACATGATGATGGCAAGGATCCCCGCGGCCTGCAGGAAGCAGAGGTAGTTTTGATCGGTGTTTCCCGCACTTCTAAAACTCCGCTGAGCATTTATCTGGCACACCAGGGCATTAAAGTAGCCAATTTGCCCCTGGTGCCCGAGGTGGAACCGCCGGAAGAGCTGTTCTGGATCCCTTCTCACAGGATCGTGGGTCTGATCATCGACCCGAGCCACCTTCAGCAAATCAGGAAAGAGCGCTTGAAATCGCTCGGCCTTGATGAAAAGGCCGACTACGGCGCTTTTGAAAGAATTGAAGAAGAGCTTGCTTACGCCCGCAGGCTTATGAAAAAGATTGGCTGTACAATTTTTGAAGTATCGGACAAAGCGGTAGAGGAAGTAGCAAACCGGATTGTTCAAATGATCAAAGCTAAGGGAGGCGGTAGTTGATGAGCGGCCAACATGTTTATACTTTTGAAGAGGGAGACCGATCAATGAAAAGCCTGCTGGGCGGAAAAGGAGCCAACCTGGCTGAAATGGCCGGGATAGGATTGCCCGTCCCACCGGGCTTTACAATAACAACAGAAGCCTGCAACCTTTACCTGCAAAGCGGTGAAAACCTCTGGCCGGAACTTAAAGAAGAAATACTAAAAAACTTGAAAATGCTTGAAAAGAAAACCGGGCGCAGTTTTGGAGGCGAAAGCCCGCTGCTTTTATCAGTGCGCTCCGGCGCGGTTTTTTCTATGCCCGGCATGATGGATACCATATTAAACCTCGGCTTGAACCCGGAAACGGTCGAACACCTGGCCGGGGAATCGGGAGACCGTCATTTTGCCCTTGATTGCTACCGGCGTTTTCTGCAGATGTTTGGCGATGTTGTTTTGCAGGTGGGGCACCATCACTTCGAAAATGTCTTGACGGAAGCCAGGCAGAAAAAAGAGGTAGACACAGATGCTGAGCTGGCAGAACAAGACCTGGAAAAAATTATTGACGATTTTATGGACATCATCAAAAAAGAAGCGGGCCGGGAATTTCCCCTAGACGTGGAGGAGCAGCTGTTTTTAGCCATAGAAGCGGTTTTTATGTCCTGGAATACTCCCCGGGCTGTGGTTTATCGCCAGGCCAATAAAATCCCCGATGATCTTGGCACAGCAGTCAATATCCAGGCCATGGTTTTTGGCAACCTGGGCCATGACAGCGGGACCGGCGTTGCCTTTACCCGCAATCCATCTACGGGCGAACCCCTGATCTATGGCGAATACTTGCTTAATGCCCAGGGTGAAGATGTCGTAGCCGGCATACGCAATCCCCAACCCCTGGAGGGTTTAAAAGACGACCTTCCCGATGCCTACCGGCAGTTTATCGATACCTGCCGGATGCTGGAAAAGCATTACGGGGACATGCAGGATATAGAATTCACCATTGAAAAGGGAAAACTCTATATGCTCCAGACCCGCACCGGAAAAAGGACGGCTCCCGCGGCGATCCGGATAGCCGTTGATATGGTCGAAGAAGGTTTGCTCAACAAGGAGCAGGCCCTGCAGCGGGTGGAGCCAGCCCAGCTGGAGCAGCTGCTGCACTGGCAAATAGATCCGGAAGCTAAAATGAACTACATAGCCAGGGGGTTGCCCGCTTCTCCAGGAGCGGCCTCGGGCAAAGTTGTTTTTGATGCCGATCAGGCCCATGAAATGGCCCAGGAAGGAGAAAAGGTGCTTTTGGTCCGCCCTGAGACCACTCCCGACGATATTCACGGTATTATTGCCGCCCGGGGTGTCTTGACCAGCCGGGGCGGCATGACCAGCCACGCCGCCGTAGTAGCCCGCGGTATGGGCAAACCATGTGTCAGCGGCTGTGAAGATTTAAAGATCGATCTGGCCAAAGGAGTATTTTATGTTGGCGATCAGCAGTATGAGGAAGGAGAGCTCCTTTCCATTGACGGCACCACCGGGCAGGTTTTCCTGGGAGAAGCGCCCTTAATTGAACCCCAGTTTACAGAGCAATTTTATGAACTGCTTGGCTGGGCGGACGATATTCGCCGTCTTAAGGTAAGGGCCAACGCCGATAACCCTGAAGATTCCCGCCGTGCCGTGGAGCTTGGCGCCCAGGGAATCGGCCTGTGCCGGACGGAGCATATGTTTATGGCCCCCGAAAGAATTCCCGTGGTTCAAAAAATGATCCTTTCATCAGATCCGGAAAAACGCAAGGAAGCTTTGGCTGAACTGCTGCCGATGCAGCAGGAAGATTTTAAGGGTATTTTGAAGGAAATGGCCGGTTTTCCGGTTACTATCCGCCTTCTCGACCCGCCCCTCCACGAGTTTTTGCCGGACCGAGAGGAACTTCTTTTGGAAGTGGACCGCCTTTCCCGGGAAGGCAAAGACCCGGAAAAGCTGCGGGAAAAAGAAGAGTTGCTGCAGACGGTGCGTGCCCTGTCCGAATTTAATCCCATGCTCGGCCACCGCGGCTGCCGCCTGGGCCTGGTTTACCCGGAAATATATCAAATGCAGGTCAGGGCAATTTTTTACGCTGCCTTTGAACTTCTTGACGATGGATTCGAGCCCGGCAATCTGCAGCCGGAAGTGATGATCCCGCTGGTGGGGCATTTTGAAGAGATGGAAAGAATGAAACAGCTGGTTGAAGAAGCGGTTGAAGAAATATTTGAAGAAAAGGGCACTCAGATACCTTACCTGGTGGGGACAATGATCGAACTGCCCCGGGCCTGCCTGGTGGCGGATCAACTGGCGGAGGCGGTCTCATTCTTTTCTTTTGGGACCAATGATTTGACCCAGACCACCCTTGGTTACAGCAGGGATGATTCAGAAGGCAAGTTTTTGCCTTTTTACCTCCAGCAGAAGATTTTAAAAACCAATCCCTTTGCCGAGATCGATGTTGAGGGAGTGGGCCGACTGGTAGAAATGGCTATAGAAAAAGGCCGGCAGGCCCGCCCGGATTTGAAATTGGGAATATGCGGGGAGCACGGGGGCGATCCGGCTTCCATTCATTTCTTTCACGCAGCCGGCCTTGATTATGTTAGCTGTTCGCCATTCCGGATCCCTATCGCCAGACTTTCGGCAGCCAGGGCTGTAATTTCAGAAAAAGATCATAAATAAGGCTGATTTTATATAATCCGTCCCGCCCGCAAACAGGAGAATAACTATTTTTGGCGAATGATCTATAAGTTAAAATTGTTGCAAGGAGTGATCTAATTGACTCAACATGGTAACCAGGATTTAGCTTTGGAACATATTCACCCGCCCTGTCAATCGGCCTGTCCGGTGCACCAGGGAGTCCGTGATTATTTGCTGGCCATCGCTACCGGTGATTTTGATCGGTCGCTGGCAATAATCAAAGAAACAAACCCTTTGCCGTTCGTATGCGGCACTATTTGCGCCCATCACTGTGAAGATGAGTGCCGCCGTAACGACGTGGACAAGCCGCCTTCGATCCGGGGATTAAAAAGGTTTGCACTTGAATACGGCAATGCCAAGGCCGCCCCGCCCGCTGAGGGACCGACAGTTGAAGGTAAAGTGGCTGTAATCGGCGCCGGTCCGGCGGGGCTGACAGCGGCTTACGACCTGACCCGCATGGGCGCCGACGTGACCGTTTTTGACAGCGACGAGATGGCCGGAGGAGCTGTGCGTCATTACATCCCCCTCTACCGCCTTCCAGATGAAGCAATCGATCAAGATATTGATGAAATTGCCGAACAGGGAGTAAAGTTCAAATACGGGGTCGAACTGGGTAAGGATATCACCATAGAACAACTGGAAAAAGAAGGATATAATTCGATACTGCTGGCCATGGGCCTGCCGGTGAGCAGGGGCTTAAATTTGCCCGGCTCTGAAGGGGAAGGCATATTGAATGCCCTGCCTTTCTTGAAACAGGTTAAACGGGAAGGGTTTAAGTTTGAAGGAAGCCCCTCCGTTATAGTAATTGGCGGCGGAAATGTAGCCATGGACGTAGCCCGTTCGGCGCTGCGGTCGGGAGCGGGCAGGGTTAAACTGGCCTGCCTTGAATGTGACGACGAAATGCCCGCTTTCAGCTGGGAAATTGAGGAAGCCCAGGAAGAGGGAGTTGAAATGAACCCGTCCTGGGGCCCGGATGAAATTGTCCGGGAGAACGGTAAAATAAAAGGGCTCAGCCTGGTTGAATGCACCTGTGTTTTCGATGATCAGGGCCGCTTCAACCCCGAGTTCAACAAGGAAAACCAGGAGATGCTGGAAGGCGATCTGGTGATTTTCGCTATCGGCCAGGGAGGCGATCCCGAACCCGTTCGCAGCGAAATCGAGGTTGATGAACGGGGCCGGATTGTTTTCGATCCCCGGACTATGGCTACCAGCCGGCCGGGAGTTTTTGCCTGCGGTGAAATGGTGACCGGACCCGGTACAGCCGTGCAGTCTATGGGTAATGGCCGGGTAGCGGCGAAGGCGATTGCCGGCTACCTCCAGGGTGTGCCTTTTGACAGCGCCGCCCTGGAAGAAGTCCCCGAACTGGAAAAACTGGATTCCCAGGTGGCCGAAGAAGTAGATCGGGTAGAGCGCAACAGCATTCCCATGATGACTCCGGAGGAAAGGGTTCGCCACTTTAAACAGGCCGAACTGGGTTATGATGTCGAAACGGCAATTTGTGAAGCCAGGCGCTGCCTGACCTGTGCCGCCGGCGCCCAGCGTATTGACGAACTGTGCGTCAACTGCCTGACCTGTGTGCGGATTTGTCCCTATGACGTCCCGGTCATAAACGAGGAAGGCACGGTTACTATCCGCAATGAACAATGCCAGGCCTGCGGTTTGTGCATGGGCGTTTGCCCCGTTTACGCCATTAAGTTCCGTTCTTCCTATATAGAAGAAGCAGCAGAGGCTATAGAACCAGCGGTGCAAGAACTGGCGGCCAAGCGCAATGGAGAACCGGCAATGCTGGCAATCACCTGCGCTTACGGAGCGTTTGCCATGCCGGAATTTCTCAATAAAGAATATAAAGATACCGTAGTGGTCCGTTACCCCTGCGTCGGCAAGGTCGATTCCCTCCATTTACTGAAGGCTATTGAGGCAGGCGCCGACGGTGTGGTTGTTGTCGGTTGCACTGAGAGCGATAAATTCAAGTGTCAGTATAAAGAAATCAGCCAGTGGGCTGAAAAAAGGGTTAACCATGCCGGAGATCTGATAGCATCAATGGGCCTGGAAAAAGAAAGAATTTCTTTCACCGAACTGCCCGGTGAAGAAATAAACAAGTTTGAGCAGGTGGTGGCAGAAGCCGCCAGGAAGCTCAAAGAAGCAGGCTCATCTTCAGATGATACAGAAGCAGAATAAATCACATTTATAACCAGTATAATCCAGCCCCGGCCCCCGGATGGAGGTGTGCCGGGGCTAAATTATTGATGGGCGCGTCCGGTTTCCGGTTGGCAGGCACCGCGACAGGGGAACAATGAATTATCCAGGAAGGAATTCCAGCATATCTGTCGAATAAATATATATTAAGATGAAACCGGGCCGGGCCTATAATTGTCTTAATGGTGATTTCTAAAAAAGAGAGTAATATAGCCCCGCAAGTTATGACCGAGTTTAATAATTTAAGTTCATATACCAAGATGGGAAGAATGGCAGATAACCAGTAAATATCTTTAATTTGCATAGCAGATTCAGCCGGGTTTGCCTCGTCTCAATTTTCGAGATGGGGTTTTTGTTATCTTAAGTACAGCCGGGCAATTTCAGTCTGAGGCTGGTAAGTATTAAGCGGACGGCAGGTGTTTTATATGACCCGGGGCATACCGGATAATATTATTGAAGAAATCAGGCAAGGTAGTGACCTGGTGGAAGTGGTTGGTGAATACTTAAGCCTGGAAAGAAGGGGAAAAAATATGGTTGGTCTTTGCCCTTTTCACGGCGAGAAAACACCATCCTTTACTGTATCGCCAGATAAGCAGTTATATCATTGTTTTGGTTGCGGCGCTTCCGGCAATGTTT
Source organism: Syntrophomonadaceae bacterium (assembly GCA_003553895.1). GTDB lineage: Bacteria > Bacillota > Dethiobacteria > DTU022 > DTU022 > B1SED10-74M. The sequence continues at coordinate 22,926 of PWFM01000094.1, forward strand.
TTAGTTTTATCATGCAGATGGATAATTTGACCTTCCCCGAAGCGGCTAAGTTTCTTGCCGGTCGGTCAGGGGTCAGAATACCGGAACAAAAAGGGCCTTCGCCGGCCGGGGATGATTTAAAAACAAAAATCTACAGGCTGAACAACCTGGCCGCTAAATATTATGTTTATTGCTTGCATAATACCGATCAAGGCAAAATGGCCCTTGAATACTTGTATAAAAGAGGAATTGAGCAAGCGACAATAGAGAATTTTATGATTGGCTTCGCCCCGTCGAAATGGTCCGGTTTTTTCAATTTTGCCCGGAAAAAAGGGGCTGACACCGAATTGCTGGTCCAGTCAGGCCTCGTGTCGCCGGGCCGGGAGAAAGGTTATTACGATCGGTTTCGAGGCAGAATTATGTTCCCAATCTTTGATATCAGCGGAAAAGTGGCCGGATTTGGGGGCAGGCTTTTGAATGGAGAAGAAAAACAGGGTCCTAAATATTTGAATTCGCCACAAACCCCGGTTTTTGACAAGGGAACCATCCTTTACGGGATGAATCTGGCCCGGGAATGGATCCGGCGGGAAAAGATGGCCATAGTAATGGAAGGTTACACTGATGTAATAACCGCTTACCAGGCCGGCATAAAAAATGCGGTTGCTTCCCTGGGCACTTCGCTGACTAACAACCAGGCGCGCAACCTTAGATCCCAGGTCGATACGGTCATTACGGCTTATGATTCCGACAGCGCCGGTGAGGCTGCCACCTGGCGGGGCCTGGGCATCCTTCAATCAACAGGATGTCTGGTCCAGGTAGCAGAATTGCCTGCTGGTAGCGATCCGGATGATTTTATCAGGGCAAATGGAAAAGAAGCATTTCTGGAAATAATTCAGAATGCCCAGCCGCTGACGGAGTACAGGCTGATGCAGTTAAAAAAAAGGTATGATCTCTATTCCGACCGGGATCGCCGTGCATACACAGAGGAGCTGGCAGATATTTTACAGACGGCAGTAAACCATATTGAACAAAACTATTATTTAAAAAAAGCGGCCGAAGAGCTTGGTGTTGACGAAGATGCCCTGCGCAGTGAATTAAAAAGGCGCCGCCACAGGAAAAACCGCTACAGGGAAGAAGGAAATAGAGAAGTTCCGGAGAACAACCATAAGATTAATATTAAGCCTGCGGAAAAAATATTAATATCTTTAATGCTTCAGAGCAAGGAAATAGCAAAGCAAGGTCGAAATGATTTACAATTGGATTTTATTGAAGATGAGCGGGTCAAGGAAATTATCAGGTTGATCTTTAAACATGCGGAAGAAGATGAAAACATATCTGTAGATAAAGTTATAGATCAGTTCGAAGACCCGCCAACAATAAATTTAATAACTGAAGCGGTAACTGATCCCGCTTTGCAGGATTTGCCACCCCAAACCGCGAAGCGTATGACTGAAGACTGTATTAACAAACTTTATAAAATTTGGGCCAAACGTAAACAGG
>PWFM01000098.1 GCA_003553895.1 Syntrophomonadaceae bacterium
GAAGGGAAAATGAGGGCAATAGTATCAATTACTCTTGATGATTGCTTTGCTGTTCATGATGTCCGGATCATCGAGGGCAGTAACGGTTTGTTTGTAGCCATGCCCAGCAAACGTAACCCGAACGGTGATTTTAGGGATATTGCGCACCCGATTAACGCAAACACCAGGGGTGAGATTCAAAGGGCGGTTATCGAGGCTTATACCTCCGAGCTGGAAAAAACAGCTGTAAAAGTATGAGGAATTATTATACCTTTATTTTGTTCCTTCTCGTCAACTGCAGTATAATGAAGTTAGATTAGATCATTATGCGAGGAGGGGCTGTTTTTGGCAAGAGTTATGGCTGTGGTTTTGGCCGCGGGTGAAGGGAAGCGTATGCATTCCCGTTTACCCAAGGTTCTTCATCCCCTGTGTGGAAAAAGGATGTTGGAATATATTCTGGAAAGCGCCGCTGAACTGGCACAACAAGTTCTTGTTGTTGTCGGTCACGGCGCTTTTCAGGTTCGGGAAACAATGGGAAAACGATGGACTTACGTGCTCCAGGAGCAGCAGTTAGGGACCGGGCATGCCGTCATGGAAGCCCTCAAGGAACTTCCCCGGGAAGGGACACTTTTGGTATTGTGCGGAGATACACCACTCCTGGAGGCCGCTCATTTAAAAAAGCTTTTAGATTATTACAGGGGCCATGCTGCGGCCGTAGCGACAGCCATTGTGCCCGATCCTGCCGGTTATGGACGTATAGTGCGAAATCAAAAAGGGCAGGTGCAAAAGATTGTTGAAGACAGGGATGCTTCGGCCGGTGAAAAAGAAATAAGCGAGATCAATACCGGAACCTATTGTTTTGACCTGGAATTGCTCCGGTATTACCTGCCCCGGTTGAGTACCGACAATGCCCAAAATGAATACTATCTTCCTGATCTAGTAGCCATGATGCATCGCGACGGGTACAGTACCGGCGCTTACTGCCTTGATGATTACCGGGTGGGTCTGGGGATAAACAACCGGGCTCAGCTGGCTGAGGCAGTAGCTATTTTACAGCGTAAGATTAAAGAAAAATTTATGAAGAGCGGTGTGACCTTTGAAGACCCGGATTCAGTATTTATCGATATGGATGTCCGTATCGGGGCCGATACAGTGATTCGACCTGGTTGTGTGATCGAAAATAAAACCGTGATCGGTGATGAATGTTTGATCGGTCCCGGAACACACCTTAATAATGCCTCAATCGGAAACCAGGCCACAGTTTATCATTCGGTTATATATAGCGCATCTATAGAAGGTGGCTCTGAAATCGGACCGTTTGCTCATGTCAGGGGAGGTGGCGACGCCTGAAACGCATTACCTTGCTAACCTTCGGGCTTTTTAAATTGTAACCGTTTCTTTACCGTGACGAAGAAATGTTTGTTTTACAGCTTCCGACAGGGCCTGATCGAAACATTGCCTTCCCGGCAGGAAAACAAAGAGAAGAAAGAGAAAGATATTAAGCAAGTGTGTGATCCAGTCTGCACAAAAAACTTCAGGAGGGTTAAAGGTGATCAATGGTAAGGTGATCAACGGAGAAGAACTTAAAATTTTTTGCGGCAGCGCTAACCGGGAACTGGCCGAAGAGATTGCTGACTATGTGGAGGCTCCACTCAGCGATTGTGAAGTCACCCGTTTCAGCGATGGAGAAATATCGATCAGCATCAGGGAGAGTGTCCGCGGGGCCAATGCATTCTTGATTCAACCCCTGTGCGGCCCAATCAACGACAGTATCCTTGAACTGCTGATTATTATCGACGCTCTTAAGAGGGCTTCGGTCAATTCCGTCAATGCGGTTATTCCTTATTATGCCTATGCCCGCCAGGATCGAAAAACCAGGGCCCGCGACCCGATCACGGCCAAGCTGATTGCAGATCTGATCACGGCAGCCGGCGCCAACCGGGTTGTGGCCATGGATCTGCATGCCGGACAGATCCAGGGCTTTTTTAATATTCCTCTGGATCACCTGACGGCCCTGCCCATCCTGGCCAAATATTTTAAGGAAAAAAATATTGAAAACGGGGTTGTCGTTTCTCCCGACCTGGGCGGCGTAACCAGGGCCAGGGATCTGGCCAATCGACTGGTTATGCCCATTGCCATCATCGATAAAAAGAGGCCGGCCCCTAACAAGGCCGAGATTATGAATATAATTGGCGATGTAAAAGGCAAAACAGCGATATTTATTGATGACATGATCGATACCGCCGGAACGATCACTCTAGGTGCAGAGGCCCTGCTGGAGGCGGGAGCCCATAAAGTATATGCCTGCACCACTCATCCTGTCTTTTCCGGTTCGGCTCTGAAACGTCTTAGCGATTCAGATCTTGCCGAGGTGGTTTACACTAATTCCATCCCTATTGATCGCGGCATGCTGAGAGGGCTTAATGATTGTTTTACTTCTTTGTCGGTAGCGCCCCTGATTGGAGAAGCCATAATTCGGATACAGCAAAAAAAATCGGTCAGTGAACTGTTTGATTGAGTTGATCTTCAACGCTTCCTGCAGTATACTATTGCAGAAGGAGGCTGGAATGAATGGAAAGAATGGAAATGGAAGTACAAACCCGTCCGCAATTGACCAAGGGGCAGCTCAATCAACTGCGCCGTGAAGACAAAGTGCCTGCAGTGCTTTACGGCAGAGGTGAGGACAATTTCCCCGTGGTCGTAGACGGACGCACCTTAAGGCAAGTTCTAACGACAGGGGGCGGCAACGTTCTCCTCGATCTCAAGGTCAAGGCGAAGGGGAAAAAGACCCGCCAGGAAACAGTGATGTTCAGAGATATTCAGAGAGATATCCTGTACCAGGATCGCATTCTACATGTCGATTTTATCCGGATCTCAATGACCGACAAGATCGAAGTGCCCGTGTACCTGAATTTCACCGGTGAACCGAGCGGTGTTGAGGAAGGCGGGGTTTTATCCCTGGTAACCCGGGAAGTTGAAGTTAAATGTTTACCCGGAGACATCCCCGAGCAATTTGATATCGACATATCCGAGTTGGAAATCGGCGATAGTATTACTGCCGAAAGCCTGGTTCTGGAAGGCGATATTGAATTGATAACTCCTACGGATACCATCCTGGCTCAGGTTCAGGCTCCAATGGCCGAAGAAGAATTAGAACCGGCCATTGAAGAAGAAGAGCTTGAAGAAGGTGAAGAGGCTGCCGAAGAAGCTGCCGAGGAAGAAGCTTCTGATGAAGAAAGCGAAGCATAATACTAAATAATCTAATTGCAGGCAGCATGGAAGCAGCATAAAAATGGCAAGTTTAAATGCCCCTTGGTTGAGGGGCATTGATCTTGTATGGAGCGGATTCTTTACTGGAGTGATTAAATGAACCTGATTGTAGGTCTTGGTAACCCCAAAAAGCGATATTCAGACACCAGGCATAATCTCGGCTTCCGGGTTGTGAAAAAACTGGCGAACCGTCTAGAGGCGTCCGCCCCGGTTTCAAAACACCGGTCCCTGCTTGCGGAAGCAGAATACAGCGATCGAAAGTTGCTCCTGGTGCAGCCGCTTACTTATATGAACCGCAGCGGTTTGGCTGTGAAAGAAATCATTTCCAGTTACTCTTTGGATATTGAGGAAGTTATGGTTGTTTACGATGACCTCGACCTTTCTCCCGGCACGATCAGGATCCGCCAAAAAGGTGGAGGAGCGGGGCACCGCGGGGTGCAATCGATTATCGATACCCTGGGGACTGAAGAATTTCCCCGCCTCAGGATAGGCATCGGCAAACCGCCTCCGGGCATGGAGGCTTCAGATTACGTTTTGCAGCCCCTTGAAGGCGAAGATCGGGAGTTGATCGAACCGGCCCTGGATAGGGCGGCGGAAGCTGTTCTTTCTTTCGTCAGTGAGGGCCTTGAATCGGCTATGAATAATTTCAATCGGGGCTTGTCTTCTCCTGACTAATATGCTAAACTCTTGGTTATTATATAATAATAAAAAGCGATGCAGAAGGAAAGTAGCTTGAGCGGGCCGCCTTACAGAGAGGTCGGGTCATAGGCTGTAAACCCGGCCGGCAGAGCACTCAAGTGAAGTTCCCTTCGAAGCTGTTCGCTGAAAACCCGCTACGTGGATTAAGTAGGCGCAAACGGTTCTTCCCCGTTAAAGGAAGAGGGTATCGGCAGTCCAAGAGGCAGTCTGTACTTAACGAGTGGTAAGTATCAAAATGGGTGGTACCGCGGATCTAAAATCCGTCCCTAAGGGGCGGTTTTTTTATATCTATAAGATCATTAAACATGGAAAGGGGTTTTAGCAATGATCGTAGTTATGCAGACGGCTGCAGAAAAAGGACAAGTAGAGGGAGTTGAGTGCAGGCTGTTAGAAATGGGTTTTGCCCCCCACCGGATTCAGGGGACCGGCAGAGTCGTGATCGGGGCGGTTGGAGAACAGAAAGTTGTTTTTCCTACCGGATTGGAGGTGCTGCCCGGAGTTGAACGGGTAGTGCCAATCAGCGCCCCCTACAAACTGGTTAGCAGGGAGGTCAAAGAGACCGGCACTGTGGTAGAAGTCGGTGGGCTTAAAATAGGTGGGCCTGAAATTGTTGTTATGGCCGGACCCTGTGCTGTGGAAAGCGAAGAACAACTGATCACCATTGCCCGGCTGGTCAAGGCGGCCGGAGCCCAGGTGCTTCGCGGAGGAGCTTACAAACCCCGCTCTTCACCTTACAGCTTCCAGGGGCTTGAACTTGAAGGTTTGAAAATGCTCAGCAGGGCTCGTGATGAAACAGGTTTAAAAATAGTTACAGAGGTCCTCAATCCCCAGGAAATTGAACTGGTTGCCGAATATACTGATATCATTCAAATCGGGGCCAGGAATATGCAGAATTTTTCCCTGCTTCGCGAAGCAGGCCGGGTTAAGAAGCCGGTCATGCTTAAAAGAGGTCTTGCTGCCACCCTTGAAGAATGGCTGATGGCTGCAGAATATATCCTGGCTGAGGATAATTTCGAGGTTATTTTATGTGAAAGAGGGATTCGCACTTTTGAAACTTCCACCAGGAGCACCCTGGATATTAGTGCAATTCCTCAGGCCAAGAGTATGAGCCACCTTCCGGTAATAGTTGACCCCTGTCATTCCAGCGGAACCTGGAAACTGGCTTCCCCCCTCTCCCGGGCGGCGATAGCTGCCGGCGCGGATGGCCTTTTAATCGAAGTACACCACAAGCCTGCTGAAGCCCTTTGCGATGGACCCCAGTCGCTTACCCCGGAGAAATTTTCCCGGCTGTTGACTTCGATCCAACCTGTCGCAGAGGCTTTGGGGCGAGGGGTAAGCATCGGTGAAGACCTGTCCATGACGGGAGGGTTTTAAGGAATGAGCCGGGAACGAGTTGGTTACCTGGGGCCACGGGGTACTTTCTCGGAAGAGGCAGCCCTGCTTCATAAAAAGAGATCAGCATGCATTCTTTACCAGTATCCGACCATAGCTGCGGTCATAGAAACGGTAAAAACGGGTGAGGCTGACCGGGGGTTGGTTCCGCTGGAAAACCGTCTTGAAGGGGGGGTAGGGGCGACCATGGATTATTTGGCCGGGAGTGAAGATGTCTTCATTTGGAACGAGCTATATTATCCCATTCGGCAGTGTCTCATGTCTGCGGAAGATATGAGACTCGATCAAATAAAAACGCTTCTTTCTCACCCGCACGCTCTCGGGCAGTGTTCTGATTTTATCAAAAAGCACCTGCCTGGAGTGGAATGCCTGCCTGTAGAAAGTACTGCCGCAGCGGCAGAAAGTCTGGCTGGGCGATCTGACCGGGCAGCAATCGGGCCCCGTAGAGCAGCTGAACTGTGTAACTTGTTTTTGCTCCGGGAAGGAATTGAAGACCACCGGGATAATACTACCCGTTTTGTCATTGTAGCCCGGGAAGATCACAGGGCGACCGGACATGACAAAACATCTCTGGTGTTAACTATAACCGATCGGCCGGGGAGCCTGTACCGGGTTCTGGGCTGTTTTGCCCGGCGTGAAATTAACCTGACCCGGATTGAATCCCGCCCATCACGCCGTATTATAGGAGACTGGCTTTTTTTTATGGATTGCGAAGGGCACCGCATTGATCTTAAGAAAACAGGATTGTGGGAAGAAGTAGGCCGGGAAGTAACCTTTTTAAAGCTTCTGGGGTCTTACCCCAGTGGACAATTACAGGCTGAAGTTAGCTGAACAAGAAAATCAGTCAACGTGGTGGTTATGATGAGGCGGTATTTTAAACAAAAGCTTTTTTTATTGATGGATTTGCGGAATTCCTGAGATGGCAGTCCCGGACGGTTGACGCTTTAAGCCCTGGCAGGTACAATATACTTTGTCATTTAAAAGCAGCTATGCTTAAACTTATAGGGCAGCCGCGTTAACCGCCGCGCAAACAGGGGGAAACAAAAATTCCTCCCTGTTTTGCTGTACATAATTCATAGTTTTACTTCGGGATTTCAGGA
>PWFM01000201.1 GCA_003553895.1 Syntrophomonadaceae bacterium
CCCGAATCAAGGGCGCATGGATCAGGGTGTGGCGGTGATCTTCACGAGGGTATTCCTCAAGGGCAATCTCAAAAGCGCGCACAGCCTGGGCTACGGCGGCATCGCCGGCGCAGTGCAGCTGAACCTGCAGATCCTCCCGATTGGCTTCCTTGACGAATTCAGTAACTTCTTCATCGCTGTAGAAGAGGATACCCCGGTTGTTTTCATCATTTGCATATGGCTCTAGCAGAGCGGCATCCCTGGTTCCAAAAGAACCGTCCAGGGCGCAGTCAAAACAACCTCCGACCCGGGGCAATCTGCGCTTCCTTATTTTTTTCAAATCCATTGTTTGAAAATAGGTCCGGAACTGAATCTGCGAGCTCCCGGTTAAAAAGCGGACCAGGTCAACATCCATATCCCTGGTGTAGCCAACTCCTTCGGTGGTATGGACCATTCCCACCCCAAAACCGGCCAGCTCATCCATCCCCTCCAGCATAGAGGAGATCAACCTGGACAGGGGGATCTTGCTGATAATATAGTTAGTAGCCGCCAGGAAAGCCTCGTTAGTTACCAGGCCGGTTTCCAGATCGAACCCTCGCAAGCCCCTAATTTTATAAGGAAGCAGGCCGATGGCCCTGGTATTTAACACAGCCGCATGGCCATCACAGCAGACCAGAACAACAGGACGATCCTTTATAATGCCGTCCAGCTCACTGCGCCAGATCAACCTTTTTTCTTTAATGAAATGGGGAGTCAGGCCGAAACCCAGAATGACATTGGCTTTAGGATCACTCTGGGCATATAGTTTAATAATCTTGCCCATTTCAGCAATTGAAACGGCGAACCGGACATCAAAGGTTGAATTGAAAAGAGCCCAGCTTGAAAAATGGATGTGGCCATCGCCAAAAGCTGGAAGCAAAGCATGATCCTCCAGATCGATATATTCTACCTTATCAATGAGGCCGGCGTAATTTTCAGGTAGCTGCTCTCCGATATAGACAATCCTGCCTTCATCTTCTACCAGGTATTTAACCACAGAGCCTTCCCAATCACAGGTAATTATTGTGCCGTGAAAAATTTTCATAACTCACCCGCCTTCTGGTTACTAAAAACAAGTTTTAAATGTTTAAATTATAACACAATTTAACTCCCCCGCCAAAAACTGCCCCTGAAAATCCTCAATAAGGTTTAGTTAAATGCCGGCTTGACATTACCGGCCTGACTATAGCGGCAGGCGCAATCTACGCTTTTTTCTGTAGCGAGCTAATCTTCTTTTTCCATGGAAAAATAAGTCAAAGGCGGTTAAGAGTGCTCCTTCCACAAACGCTGAACAGTTTTATTTGCGCCATTTTGCCTAAACAGTTTAGCGTTTTGTTTCCGCCAGTACCAACGAAAGACTGGGTTGCCCCTGATCCGGCCCGGCCTGCTAAAGTTACCGGTGCGAGCCAGGGTTTGATCAAGAAGATCTTCTTCAGCTTTAAGAGCATAATCCATTAGCCCCTGCTGCTGTTCTTCTAGAGCAACAGGATCAGGGATGGAGCCGGAGGGATAACCGGGCTTCCCTTCCTTACCGCCCAATCCTGGTGGGTTCTGGCCCTTAAAAAGGTCCAGTTCTGTAACAACCCGGTCCAGGCGGCGCCCTACCTCTGATTCAAGTTGATCCCTTTCTTCCAGGTAAGCTTCAAGGTTGGTAAGCCTGTTTTCCAAAACAGCCCGGTGCAGGCGCTCACGTTTCAACCAGAAGTTAAGGGCCTGTTCTTCCTGGCCGGGCCTGAAGGTAAAGCTTTCACCACCGGTCATCCAGTAGGGCTTATAAACGGACAGGCATGGCGTGGAACCGCCGGTTACAAGATAAGTATGGCTCGAGCCCCTGAGTCGAGCGGCGTAACTGCCGGTGGTATGATCCCCTACCAGGGATCCGGCATGCATACAGACGCTCTTTAGCGATGCCTTTTGAAACTGCTTTCCTTCTGTTTTTGCATCATGGGTGCGCATGATCTCTTTCATGATTTCTAAGGTGAGATAACCTTTCGCCTGCTCCAACCGGCAACTGCTGAGCGAACTTCTATTTTCTGAACCGCTAAAATATGTAATCAAGCTGTTGCTGTAACAACGGGCAAATGAAAAGTCGGCCTCGCTTTTACAAAAGCCTTTGTCTAGAGCATTCTTGACCAGGTCCGGGTGGGATAGGTCGTAATCACTGCCGATGCTGAGGCGGTTGGAAATAACCCGAATATCTTTCACCTGCTGAGCCGCCCAATAAGGGCCTGCAGTCTCGAGAACCCAGGCAGAAACAGGATCGGCGATCAAAAAAGAATTGTGGTAGTAAAAGGGCTTCTCATAACCGCAATTTCCACCCTGACCGTATTGTTCGAGAAGTGAGGTGATCAGGTCTAAGGCTTGCCTGCTGGTTTGACAGCGCTCTAAAGCCAGACGCAGCAAATCCATGCCGAGCAGAGCTTCCGGGCCCTGCTTTTCCCGGGTAAAAACGGCCTCGTTACCGATATTGAGGCCGAATTCATTTCCTCCCATTTCGGCGCCCCACATCCAGGAAGGCTTAAGCAGCAAAACTTCATAGGTTTCCTCGGCCTGATCTATTTCCAGGTAGGTGCATGTCAACTTCTTGCCGGGACCGTGCTTTTTGCCGGGCACACGGATGGTTAAAAGAGGTTCGTTGGGCTGGCGGTCGCTGTTCTTGGCAAAGATAACCGAACCGTCAAGGGTGGAATTGCCCAGGGCAACCATGGTGTCGCACATAGTTTCATCCTCCAGTTGTGATCGGATCAAATATATAATTGAAGCAGTTCATACCGATACTTTGAACCCAAAATAGCAGCTTAACTTCGCCACTTACAGAAATTATATCATAAGAAAGGGGTATTTCGGATCCGTTCGTACCGCTTCATCTCTGCAGATTGATAAGAATACATACAGGGATATGCTTATAATAATATATACTGTTGCACAACTGTATATTGATCAGGAGACCAGCAAAAACTTTATCGGCCTGAGTTTTTATTTCTAACCGGCCTGACTTGAAATAAATCAGACTGGCACAAAAATCAAAGATTTCACTGGTTGAAATATCGCCCGTCCCGGTATCATAATATCGATATCAATATTTGTAATTAAAGAAATGACGGTCACATAAAAGCACAGCTGTTTAAAGAGGGTGGTGGTAATACAAGCAAAACTAAACCAGTACAGCATGGAAAGGTCTGGCAATCGCAGATGGCTGTTAACATAATATCAGAAATACTGCTATAAACCCGGCTAAATACCAATTAACGGCTAATCAGGGCAGGAACAGGACCCCTTAGCAAAGAAGTAAGTATTTAAATCATCCCAAACCCGGGAATATACCGGCTGCTTTTTTATTATTTCTGAGGTTGTATGGACTTAGCTTACCGGTAGGCTAAAATATGAAAGGAGTAAGATTATGTACAAGCATTACAAAGGCGGAAGTTTCAAGGTTTTCAGCGATTCTGACATCAAGCAGATCCACGAGGCCACCCTCTACCTGCTTGAAAAAGTGGGGATCAAAATCCACAACAAAAGAGCCCGGCAGATATTTGCCGACAACGGGGCCAGTGTAGATAGCGAAACCAACATCGTTAAAATACCAAAGGGTATGGTAGAGGATGCCATCGATTCCAACCCTTCCAAGATTATTCTCTGCGGCAGGGAAGAAAAAAACGACCTTCTCTTAGAAGGAACTAACGTCCACCTGGGGACCGGCGGGACAGTCCTGAACACTCTCGATCTGGACACGGGCAAGAAACGCCCCACCCGGGTCGATGATGTGGCCGGTTATGCCAAAATGACCGACGCCCTCGATAATATTGCCTTCTTCGTCATCAACTGCTACCCGGACGATGTGCCCACGGAAGATGTCGACGTCAACCGCTTCTACCACGGCCTGGCCAACACTTCCAAGCACGTCATGGGCGGTATTTATACCATGGACGGCCTTAAGTCGGTAATCAGCATGGCCGAGGATATCGCCGGCGGCAAGGAAAAGTTGAAGGAGCGCCCCTTTGTCTCCTTCATTACCCTGATGATGAGCCCGCTGTTGATGGAAGTGGACTACACAGACTTTTTGATTGAGGTGGCCAGCAATGGCCTGCCCCTGACCACCCCGTCAGAACCGCTGGCCGGAGCTAATTCGCCGGTAACCCTGGCCGGGACGATCACCATCAACAATGCCGAATCTCTGGGCGGACTGATCCTGTCCCAGCTGGTCAACAAAGGCAACCCGACCATTTACGGCTCCACATCGAGCATCATGGATATGCGCTCCGGTACCTACATGTCCGGAGCCATTGAATCGGCCCTGATCAATGCCGGCTGCGCCCAGATGTCCCACTTTTACAAGATTCCCATGTACGGCACGGGCGGTATGTCCGACTCAAAGATGGTCGACATTCAGGCCGGCTATGAAAGCGCCAATACGGCCATGGTCGTAGCCTTGTCCGGCTGTAATTACATCCACGACGCCTTCGGCCTGCTGGAATTCTGCACTACCCTTTCTTATGAAAAAATGGTGGCCGACAACGATTCGGTAGGTATGGCCCTGCGGGCGGTCAAAGGCGTGGAAACCAATAAAGACACTATCGCCACCAGTGTAATTGAAGAAGTGGGGCCGGCCGGACATTATCTGGATAAGGAACATACGGTCAAGCATGTGCGCAACGAATTTTACTTCCCCTCCCTTGCCGACCGTAACCCGCGCAGCGTCTGGGAAGCAGAAGGGTCCAAGGATGCCTTCACCCGGGCCCACGAAGAAGCCAGACGCATCCTGAGTGAGCACAAACCGCTCGGATTCAGCGAGGACATGGAGAAAAAACTGCGCGAAAAATACAAGGGCATCAAGTAACAGTGCCAGGGGGACGGGGTTGTTGACACCTTTTCCGCATAAAGAACAGGGTCTCCGCCTCGCCCGGGCGCAAATAGACACAGGTAACATTTTTGTTGCAGAATCTATCATTACCGAGGAATATGTTAAACTACCGGGGAGGGGAAAGTAAGCGCATTCCTCCCCGGTTTCTTAAATCGGAGAAACGTGCCAGGGGGGACAGGGCCAGTTGACACCTTTTGCCCTGAAAGAGTAGAGCCCCTGAACCACCAGGTTTGATCTATTCTTTAAGGAAAAGACAATTACTACATTTCCCAGCCTCCCGGAAACACGTTAACTGACCGGGGAGAATAAATAAAGACTACTGAATGTTCTTCATAGCAAAAGGCCGGGGTAAAACCTCCTTCACTTTGGAATAATATCCCCCGGAGCTTAAAAATGTAGGTGATCGGTCATGAATTTAAAAAGCCTGCGCAACCCGGACCTCTACCACGGCAGGATGGGCCGGCAATACTTCGAAGGCTGGTACTTCAAGCTGATCGATAAAAAGATGGAAAATGTCTTTGCCTTCATCCCCGGTGTTTTCTTCAGTCCCGAGCCCGTTTATTCGCATGCCTTTATCCAGGTCGTCGACGGCATCGAGCGAAGCTACCGTTACGAGCGGTTCCCGGAAAGCCGCTTCCATGCAGAAAGCGATGTATTTTCCCTTACCATCGAGGACAACCGCTTCGGGCGCGAGGGGGTTTCCTTTAACTTAAAGCGCCCCCGGGTGGTTATAACAGGGGACCTTTCCTTCAAGAATCACCTGGACTGGCCGGACAACTTCCTTAATCCCGGCAGCATGGGCTTTTACAACTACATCCCCCGCATGCAGTGCTACGCTCAGGTATGCGCCATGGATTTCGACCTGGAAGGCAGCCTCAATATCAACAGCCGGGAGATCGATTTCAGCGGTGGTAAAGGCTACATCGAAAAAAACTGGGGCTCTGCCTTCCCTTTCTCATGGATCTGGATCCAGAGCAACCATTTCCAAAAAGCAAGAGCATCTTTAAGTGTATCCCTGGGCCACATTCCCTTTTTATTCACCTCTTTCCGGGGATTTTTGGCCGGCCTCTATGTAGAAGGAACTTTTTACGAATTCACCAGCATGAACCGGAGCCGAGTGGAGGTGAGTCAAAAGGGGACCGATCTGACCATGCGCCTTTTTAACCGGCGCTACAACCTTACCCTTGAAACAGAAACTAAAAGCTGGGACTTTATCCTTTTAAACGGGCCCCGGGGCAAACAGATGATCCCCCTGGTCCACGAAAACCTGCAGGGGCTTGTCCACCTGGAACTAAAAAATAATGCCTCCGGGGAAATCATCTTTGAGGATACCGGCAGGTGCACAGGTGTGGAATACGGCGGGCGGCAGATGGTGGTTTTGGACCGGCTGGCAGAAGAGCAAAGCGAAAAGAAAAAAGAATACCAGGCATCTCCCTCACCGGGGATTTAGTTAATTCTTCTTCATGATCACAGCGTGGCCTGCGATCACTTTTTTGCCCGACTGGTTTAGGGCTTCTGTTTTTAGGCGGGCTGTGTTTTTTTCTGGTTTCAGTTC
>PWFM01000173.1 GCA_003553895.1 Syntrophomonadaceae bacterium
AGGTTGGAAAGTTTCTCCCGCTACCAGGTTAACAGCTCCCTGCTTGAGAAAAGCAAAGAAGATGTCCTGGTCATGCACTGCCTGCCCGCTCACCGGGGAGAAGAAATTACAGACGAGGTAATAGATGGGCCGCATTCGATCGTCTTTGACCAGGCAGAAAATCGCCTTCATGTGCAAAAGGCCATTATGGCCCTGATCATGTAAGGGGACCTTTACGCCGCATTGATTAAAATATTTAAATCACTATTGAGAGGTTGTGACGATGGATAAAGAAAAAGAACCGTTACCTGTGATCAGCCTTGGGCTGGATATTGGAGTATTTTCAGCCAAAGGTGTCCTTATAGATAAAAATGAAATTAAAAAAATCCAATACCCAACTGCTGGGCGACCGGTGGAAGCGGCCCAGAAATGCCTGGATTACCTGCTGGAAAATAAGCAAGCCCGCTACGTTAATGTAGGCGTAATGGGGCAAAACGGCAAGCTGGTTGCCGAAGGCCTGGGCATTAAACACCTTTTAGAAATTGAAGCCCTCCAGGCCGGGCTGGTTTACCGGCAGATCGAAGCCGATTACGCTCTTTCCCTGGGCCATGAAAACATCCATTACCTGGAGCTGGATCAAAAAGCGCAGATCCATTTTTTTAGCCGAAACGGCCAGTGCGCAGCCGGAAGCGGTTCTTTCTGGTACCAGCAGGCAACCAGGATGGGCTACAACGACCGTGAGCTGGCAGAAATTGCTGTCCAGGCTGATTCAGCTGTTCCCATTTCCGGCCGCTGTGCGGTGTTTGCCAAATCCGACATGACCCACGCCATTAATGAAGGCGCCACCCAGAGCGCCGTATCAGCCGGAATGGGCCGGGCCCTGGTGGATAATATCGTGACCAGCGTGATCCAGAACCGTTTCCAGGGACCGGGCACGCTGGTGGCTCTTGGAGGCGTGGCCAATAACCGGGCTGTGATCAAGTACCTGGACGAAGCGGCGCGCAGTGAAAATATAAAACTTGATATCCCAGACGATCATGAATATATCAATGCCCTGGGCGCGGCAATTAAGGGAGACCGGTTGGAGTACGATCAGCTGGTTAATAACAGGCTGGTAACCACGGAGTATAAGCCCGATAACCCCCTGCCGCCTTTAAACCCTGAACAGGGGCGCTACCTGGAAAGCGAATCAACTGATGCTGAGCTTGATTTTTCCCAGGTTTACCTGGGAGTAGATTGCGGTTCCGTATCTACAAAGTGCGTCCTTCTCGATCGAAACGGGCGCCAGATCGGCGGTGTATACCTGCCGACAACCGGACGACCGGCCCTCCAGGTCCTGGCCTTAATGAAACAGCTCAAAGAACGGTACGGATCTATGATCGGCGATGCCCCCATCGTAGCCTGCACTACCGGTTCGGGCCGGTTCCTGTCGCAAAAGATCCTCAATGCCGAATATGCCGTAGACGAAATAACCTGCCAGGCCGAGGGCATTAAAAGCCTGTTTGAAGATGAGTCAACCCTTTCCATTATCGAAATTGGCGGGGAAGATTCCAAGTTCATTCAGCTTCATAATGGGATTCTTTATGATTACAATATGAACCCGGTCTGTGCTGCCGGCACCGGCACTTTCCTGGAAAACCTGGCCGAATTACTTGGCATCAGCATCAAGGAAGAGTTTTCCGATAAATCATTTGCCGCCGAATATGCCGTTGACCTGGGAGATATCTGCACCCTTATATCACAATCTATCCTCGCTTCAGCATCGGCCCGGGGCCTGCCCCTTAATGAACAGCTGGCCAGCCTGGCCTATTCTTCAGCCCAGAATTACCTGAGCAAAACCGTGGATAAAAGGGCCCTTGACGGCAGGGTGGTTTTTGCCGGCGCTACGGCTAAAAACCATGCCCTGGCAGCAGCCCTGGCCGCTATTTGCGAAAAGACGGTTTATGTGCCCCCGGAGCCTGAACTGACCGGAGCCCTGGGCAGCGCCTTAATGGCCAGGCAATTTCACCTGAGAGGTTATGAAAGCAATTATGCCTTCCAAAACCTTTCTGCGGTAAGCAGTTTTGAAAATGATAAAAAACCATGTCGGGCTGAATGCCGACATGAACATAATTGTGTGCTTAATGTTATTAGTTTTCCGGACGGAAAAAAGTTTATTTACGGCGATCGCTGCGGCCGTTACTCCAGTATGGACAAGAAAAAAGACGGGGAGGAGCTGCCTGATTATGCCGCTAAAAGAAATGAAATTTTTCTGCAGGCGGCAGGAGAGACTGAAAACGGTGGCCCCCGGGTGGGAATCGCCCGCAGCGGACTTTACTATGAATATTACCCGTTCTGGGCTTCTTTTTTCCGCAGCCTGGGCTGTTCAGTAGTTTTATCCGATGAAAGCACCTCTGAGACCCTGCACAAGGGCAAGGCCACGCTGGATTCAGAAATGTGTTACCCGATGAAAGTGATTATCGGGCATTACCAGGATCTAAAAGAAAAAGATCCGGACTATGTCTTTTTGCCTGAAGTGGTCAATACTGAAGACCTGCCCTGGGGAGAGGAATGGCCGCGAAATTTTGTATGCCCCCTGCTGCAGACCCTCAGGGGCACGGTCATTAATTCCATCGATTACGAACCGGAAAAAATCATCTATGCCCAGTTGAATTACAAGGACGGTTTTGCAGGAATTAAGGAACAGCTGGAACCGGCAGCCAAAAAGGTCCTTGGCAATCAGTACAGCGCGGACCTGCTCGATAAAGCGGTCCGAAGCGCTTATGAAAACCTGGCCGACTTTAGGAGCCGGCTGGTTGATGAAGCGCAGCATATGTTTGAAGACCTGAAGGCAAATTCGGATCGGGCAGCAGTAGTTTTCTTGAGCCGTTCCTATACCCTTTATGATGAATTGATTTCTAAAAAATCAATGCGCTATGCCCGGGAAAGCGGTTTGATGGCCGTTCCGCATGAATACTTTGTAGCTTACCTCCAGGCCTGGCACAGGGGTGAGATAAGTTCACCCTACCTTGATCCATACCGGGAAGAGTTTATGGCTTACTTGAGTGAACAGGTGGGTAAGATTAACAATCTTTACCCGGCTCAACTGCAAAAGATTGTCTCAGCGGTAATCATGATTAACTTCATGAATGAGAAAGCAAAGGAAACGGGTTTGCCCAAAGTAAACATGGTCTTTTTAGACCCCTTCAAGTGCGGCCCGAACGCGATGGTCAGGCACTTTTTGCGCGATATGACCAGCTATTTACGCTTGACCCTGGACGAACATACCGCACCGGCGGGCATGATCACCAGGCTGGAGGCCTTCCGGAATACCTGCCTTTCCAGGGAAGAATTCCAGGCTCCGGCCATACCGTCTTCTACTACCCGCAGGGTGATCGATAAGGACTGCGAAAAAATCCTTATCCCCCAGATGACCGACCACTCCCGTGTTTTCGCGTCCTTTTTCCGCGGCTGCGGCATTGAAGCCGAAGTCTTGCCGAGGGGTAAAGCGGGCGATCTGGCGCTGGCCCAGCTCTATGTCAACGGGGAAGAATGTCTGCCCTTTATTCAAAACCTGCAGGATTACCTGCAGTACCTGCATTCAGAAGGCACCGGCAACGGAGAAGTCTTTTTTCAGGGCTGGGCCTGCGGTCCCTGCCGTTACGGGCTCTATGCCCCGGTCCAAACCCTGGCTATCAACAGGGCCGGTTTTGGGGAAAGGAAGGTATGCGCGATCCAGTTTGCCGATGTTGCCAAAAGATGCGGTTATCCCCAAATAATAGGCCTCTACAACGGCTTGCTGGCTATGGATATTCTTTATAAGATGCTGCACCGGGTCCGTCCTTACGAACTGGAAACCGGGTCCGCCAACCGGGTTTTCGAGTCCTACAGCGCCAAACTAACCTCTTTGCTTGAAAGTTACTCAGTGCCCCTGTTCAGCCTGTTCAGCGGCAGTTATCGCAAACCGCTGGAAGACCTGATCAGGGAAGCGGCGGAAGAATTCTGCAAAATCCCGGTTGATGAAAGCACGGTTAAACCGAGGATATTAGTAGGCGGCGAATTTTACGTACGCATGGACGAGCGCTGCAACCAGGAAGTGATCAGAAAGATCGAAGAAGCCGGCGGTGAGGTGTGTCTGGCTCCGGTCACCGAGATATTTACTTACACCATCAATATTGATTATCACGAAACCCGCCAGGCTTTCAGGCTAAAGCGCCGGCCTTCCGATTATGTCAAGCAAAAGCTTTACAAGATCTTGATCAACCTGTCTCACCGGGACGAAGTAGCCCTGGAAAATGCAGCCGGGCCGCTGCTTGAAGATCTCCATGAACCCGCCCCCTGGGAAATCATGGATCATGCCGTAAAATATGTTTCCCGGCATTACGGCGGCGAACCGCCAATGACTATCGGCCGAACGGCCGCTTTCAGCAGCCGGGACAGGGTGGCAGGGGCTATCTTTGTCGCGCCCTTTACCTGCATGCCCAGTTCCGTTGTCGAAGCCCAGCAGGGACTCCTGCAGGATGACCTGGGGCTCCCGGTAGTTACCGTTTATTACGACGGCAAGGAAAACGCCAACCGTGATGAAATGGTTGAGGGCCTCGTTTTTCAGGCCCGCCAGAGACTTAACAGCGATCTGCCGGTTCCAGAAGCAGAATATCAGCTGCCCTGACTGACCGGGGCCGGCCCGGTCCCGAGCTGAAATAAATCCTGCCGCCGGCGCAGTCGCTGCTCAGGGGGATTCCGGTAAAGCTTTCCCGGCCGGTTCCGGTAAAAACTGTTACCTGCAGGGCCCGTTTACCGGCCAGGGCCTGTTCGAAAATCTGCTGCAGCCGTTCTCGTTCTTGCTCGTCGAGGTCGGGGCGGCTGCTTTCTTCTGCCCGGCTACTTTGCCTGCAGTGTTCCTGCAGGCTGCCCCGGTGCTCGGGGAGCATCATCTTGCTGCAGGCAAACTGCTGGTTAATTTTTTTGCTCATGAATCATGGCCCCCTATTTTACCGGCGCGCTGGAAAAACTGGGCCCCCGGTTGGAGCGAGGCCGCCTTGAAAAGGCTGGTTTTGCCAAACCGTTCACGGACCAGGTCCATTACCGCGGACAGGGTATCCTCCCTTTCGCTGCCGCCGGAAAAGGGAAAGCGGAGCTGTCGGTATGAACTTAACCCGCTTAAACTTATACCGACCGCCCGCACCGGCTTCCGGTCCCAGTGCTTGCGAAACAGGTGCCGGACGGTGGGATAGACTTCCGCCGCGGTGGCTGCCGGATCCGGTAATTTTTTTTGCCTGGAAAAGCCGGTGGGGCAAGCAAAGTCGGCTCCCTTGCAGTAAAGGTGGACGGTGGAACCCACTTTGCCGTGCCGGCGGGCCCTGAAACAGACTTCTTCGGCCATTTCCAGCAGGACCAGCTCAATTTCGGCCTGTTTGCGGTAATCCCGGGGCAGGGTGGCCGTGTGGCCGATCCCTTTTTGCTCGCTCACCGGATCGGGCTCCACCGTGGAATAGTCAATGCCGCGGGCATTCAGCCACAACACTTCGCCGTTGATTCCCCAGCGTCGGCGCAGCATTTCCCGGGGCAGGCCGGCCAGATGGCCGATGGTGCGCACCCCGATACGGTGAAAGTTCTTTTCCATGCGATGCCCCACCCCGAACAGGGACCCGATCGGCAGGCTCCAGGTATAGCGGGGATAGTTATCGTTGTTAAGCTCAAAAAATCCTTCCCGGCTTTTCTTGGCAAAACAGTCACAGGCCATCTTGGCCTGGAGCAGGTTTTCTCCCATGCCGATGCGGCAGCGGATACCGGTTTCTTGCCACACCTGCGCATTCACAGCGGCGGCGATTTGTTTCGGCGGTCCGAAAATATTTTCCAAACCGGTAAGATCAAGAAACTGCTCGTCGATAGAATAAGGCAGGACCCGGTCGGTGTACTGTTCGAAGATCCGGGTTATGCGCAGAGAATAGTCGATATAGGTTTGCATATGTGGGTGCACGAAAATTACCCGGGGGCACAACCGCCGGGCTTCCCAGGCCGGCTGGCCGGTTTTGACGCCAAAACTCTTTGCTTCAGGGCTGGCGGCGAGGACGATCCCGTGACGCAGGGCCGGATCGCCGCAAACGGCTACCGGTTTGCCGCGCAGGGCGGGGTTCCGACTCATTTCCACGCCGGCATAAAACGATTCCATATCGGCCAGGAAAATAACTTTGGACCGCACGGGTAACTAACCACCTGTTCTGCGAACGTATGTTTGCATTAGTTATTATAACCTGTCGGAGGAAAAAATAAAAGGGGCAACAAAAAAGGCGATAGAGGCCGTTTCGCTCACAGGGGCGCTGGGCCGGTTGTTCGATTGTGCTGGAAACTGATTAAAAACAACCGATCGCTTACAAATATGGCTGGATCTATTATAATTAATAGAAACGGTCCCG
>PWFM01000106.1 GCA_003553895.1 Syntrophomonadaceae bacterium
AGCCCGGGAAAATTAGTTAATTCAGGGCCTTCAGGTATACATTTCCTGAATTGTCAGGTATAATACAGTTTAGTTTGCAGCTTTACGGATAAGATAGCGGGCCCGGTTTGCCGGCTCCCCTGTAAAAGCAAAGGAGCGGATGTATAATTGAACCCTTCCGGTAATACCACCAAGTACCCGGTGCAAACCCTGGAAAAAGCGCTTCAAATAATCAACATCCTGAAAGAAGGTCCTTCTGATGGGATCAGGATTAAGGATATCAGCCAAAAACTGGGTATGGGTAAAAGTACGGTGCACCGCATTTTGAATACACTGGCCGCTTACGGTTATGTAGAACAGGGGTCCGATAACAAAAAATACCGCCTGGGTTGGAAGTTTTTCGAGGTAGGCAGTGTTATTCCCCGCCAGCGCAACCTGACCAACATGGAATTGAAAGTACTCTGGGATCTTTGTGACCGGTATGAGGAAACAGTGAACCTGGGGGTCAGGGTTTATGACAAGGTAGCGATAGTGGCCAAGGCGGATCCACAGAAAGTGCTCTTTAAATCCGGTCCTTACCTGGGCGACCAGGAGCCAGTCCATGCTACCGGTCTGGGGAAGGCCTTGATATCAGAAATGGATGAAGAAGAGCTGGACAAATTATTTGGCGGTAAGTCACTTAAGCAGTATACTATCAATACTATCACCAGCCTGGCCGAGTTGAAAAACCACCTGGAAGAAGTGCGCGAACAGGGTTATGCTCTCGACCAGGAGGAGTTATCAATTGGTTTATCCTGTATCGCCATGCCTGTATACAATTATACTAATGAAATTATTGCCGCACTCAGTATCAGCGGGCCCTCTTTCCGGATGGATCAGAATAAGATCATGAGCTGCCAGAAAGGGCTTAAAGAAGCTTGCGAACAGTTATCGACTTTTTTTGGTTCCAACAACAGCAAGCAGTAATTATAACCAGCCTGGCAATAATAAATCGCCCAATAATTGAAAAAAATATTCATGAAATATAGCCATATAACGGGTGCTATATTTTTTTGTGTCCGTATAGTTCTGTATATAGGAATCGAGTATTTTATTTTGAAATTTTTTTTGAGATCCGGCAGGAGATCAAAATATTTCCTCGAATAAGTATGTCTACTAGAAAAAAATAGAAATTTTATATCCACTGTCGATTGTTTAGTCATTAAGCCACTCACGGGAAAGAGCTGCAGGAATATGGATCACCTGAAAGAGACGGTAAACTCAATAACTGAAGAAGTTATTAACCTGCGCAGAGATTTTCATGCCAATCCGGAACTGGGTTTTGAAGAATACCGGACTGCAGAGAAAATTGAAGCCTACCTGCGCGAGCTTGGTATAGAAACTAAAAGAATGGCCAAAACCGGTGTAGTAGGTCTGATAGAAGGGAAATCAAGCCATCCGGTCTTGATGCTGCGCGCCGACATGGATGCTCTTCCGGTTGATGAAGCAAACAATGATTTGCCCTACTGTTCCGAATGTCCGGGGGTGATGCACGCCTGCGGACACGATGCCCACATGGCCATGCTGCTTGGCGCGGCAAAGATATTAAATGCGGTGCGGGGTGATCTGGAGGGTAGTGTAAAGCTGGTTTTTCAACCCAATGAAGAGGTTGCCGGGGCTCTGGCCATGATTGAGGAAGGGGTATTAAACGATCCTCCTGTTGATGCGGCCATGGGACTGCATATCTGGTCTCCTCTTGAAACCGGCAAACTCGGAATTTCACCGGGGGCAATAATGGGGGGGCTGGAGATTTTCACTATCACCGTACAGGGCAGGGGCGGTCACACCGGTTACCCGGAAACGGCTGTTGACCCCATGATCGCCGCCGCCGATATCATTCAAACTGCCCAGCGCATCCAGACCCGTGAAATCAGCCTGCAAAAGCCGACGGCAATTATGTTTGGCCGCATTTCAGGAGGGACTAAAGCCAATGTTATCCCCGATACGGTTACACTGGAAGGATCCGTCCGCACCCTCTATCCTGATTACGAACAAGAGAATCCCATGGAGCGTTTAAAGCAGCTGGCTGAAAAAGTTTGTGCTGTGCATGGTTGCAGTTGCACGGTAGATTGGTACAGGGAAAACATCCCCCTGGTCAATGATCCGGACCTGGTCCGTTTGGCCTCTGCTTGCGCCTGTGAAATCACCGGCAACGAAACCCTGGTTACGGACCTCTCCTGTATGCCCAGTGAAGATTTTTCCGAGTTTTCAGCCCGTGTTCCCGGTGTTTTTGTTTTCCTGGGGACGGGAAATAAGAATAAACAGAGCGATTACCCGCACCATAATCCACGCTTTAATATCGACGAAGACAGCTTGCCGCTGGGAGTAGAACTTTTAGTTGCATTTACGCTCAGGTTTTTTCAGGAAGGGGAGGTGATCACAGAAAAATAATAGATTTGACCAGATGGTAAAGAAATGCTGACAACGTTGATTATGTAGTTAACCTTAATTTTTGGGGGGAATGTAAATGAACAGCAAGAACAGTTTATGGTTTATGTTAATCCTGGTAGTAGTGCTTGCTTTTGGGCTGGTAGCGCTTTCAGGATGCGAAGAAGCGCCGGTAGAAGAACCGGTGGAAGAAGAACCGGATGAAGAAGTGGATGAGGAAGTGGAAGTAGACGAGCCTGTCCTTGATGAGGTCATTGAAGCCAGGTTAGCCTCAGAAGAAATTGAAGGCGACTTCATGACCGTTTGGGCGGAAAACTTCTCCGATCACATGTATGAGTGGTCTGATGGTATGTACCAGCTTGATGTCTATCCCATGGGAACCCTTGGCGACTTACGTGACATAAACGAACTGGCCCAGCTGGGTGTCGTGGAATACGTGTTTTCCGACTTTGCCTGGATCGGGGCCTTTGTCCCTGAAGCACAGGTTTTCGGATTGCACTACCTTTGGCCGGAAGAGCGTCCCTGGGAAGTCATGGAGTGGGTAGTCAGGAACGGTGAGACAATGGATATTCTTGAGGAAAGCTACCGCCGTGAAGGTTTGGTGCCTTTAAGCATTATGTTTGAAGGCTGGCAGTGGATGACTTCGAATGTGCCAATTGAAACTGTTGATGACATGCAGGGCTACGATGTGCGGATTATGGCTTCTGATATGCTAAATGAACAGTATCTGGCTCTGGGCGCATCTCCCACGCCGATGGATTACGGGGAAGTATACAGCGGTCTGCAAACCGGCTTGATTGACGGCCAGGTAAACCCGCTCTTTGCGATCAAGAGTATGGACTTTTACGAGGAGCAGGACTACTTTACCCAGATTTATGCCGAGGTTTTTGTTGGCATTCCGACTATAAACATGGTTTTCTTTGATTCATTGCCGGAAGAAGTCCAGCAGGAACACCGTGAATGGTGGGCTGATGCAATTCTCCCGGCAGCAGACTGGATTAACGAGCGTCATGAAGGGGATCTGGAGGCAATGTTGGAAGCCCGCCCCGTAATTGAAGTAAATGAAATTACCGGTGAGGCACAAGAAGGTTTCAGGGAAGCAGCAATGCCCTCACACGAAGTTTTCATCGAAGAATATGGCGGACCGAACGCTGAGGCAATTTATAATGCCCTGGTCAGCGATATTGAGCAGGCGAAAGAAGAGTTAGGAATTGAATAAAAGCAGATAAACCGAAAGCAAACCCTGCAGCGGTTTTTAATCCGCTGCAGGGTTTTTAAAAGTGAGGTTAATCATATGGATGCTTTTTTCAAAACTGTCGGTAAGGTTTTAGACTGGTTTGAAGTGGCGATTTTAAGTATTGGGGTTTTTATTCTTGCCGCCCTGCTTATAGCCAATGTAATAGCCCGGAATTTCTTCAGAAGCATATATTATGCTGAAGAATTATCTATGATCCTGGTAATTATTATTACCTTCGTGGGTTTAAGTTACGCCGTCCGCAAGGCCAGGCATATCCGGATGGGGGCAATTTTTGATGCGCTTAACCCCAAAGTGCAAAAAATTGCACTATATGTAATCGCCGGTTACAGTGCTTTTATCATGTTTTTTATGTCCTATTATGCCTATCATTATGTGGCGACGGCCAGGATGACCATGCAGGTTACTGCTTCACTGCGGATACCTTACTGGATGATCATTGTGATTGTTATTGTGGGATTTTTTATGGCTGGGGTTCAGTATATTCGCACAATTATTAAAAATATTTACGAAGATGAAGTCTGGCTATCACCAGAACAGCAGAGCGAGTATGAAGCGGAAGGATAATAATTAGTATGAAAGGTGGTGAGAAATAGTTGCTATTCTTGGGAGCTAGCATGTTAAGCAAGTTATTACTGGGTTTTCCTTTTATGGTTGTGATCCTCGGATCATTGATTCTTTATTTTTGGATCTTTATGCCAGATTTCAATATGCATGTTTTAGTGCAGCAAGTAGTTAGCGGGATAAAGCCACCGGCGCTGGTGGCGGTGCCCATGTTCATCCTGGGAGCGTCGATCATAACCTCCGGGCAGGCGGCGGGCAAGCTGATTAATATGGTTAAATCATTTGTCGGCCATATTCCCGGCGGTCTTCCGATTACTACCAATGCCAGCTGTACCCTTTTTGGGGCAGTTTCCGGTTCAACCCAGGCCACAGTGGCAGCAATCGGCGGAACTATGCGTCCCATGTTGTTAGATGCCGGTTATCCCAGTTCCTATACATTGGGGTTAATTATCAATTCCAGCGACATTGCTTTTCTCATCCCACCCAGTATCGGTTTCATTGTTTACGGGGTGGTTACCGGCACTTCTATCGGAGAGCTTTTTTTGGCCGGGATTGGGCCCGGTATTCTCATATTTTTGTTGTTTTCTGTTTACAGTTTCTTCTATTCCAAGCTTAAAAATATTGGTCAGCTTCCGAAGGCTAACTGGGAAGAAAGAAAGGCTGCGATTAAAGATGGCCTTCCTGTTGTTGGTTTTCCGGCCATTATTGTCGGCGGGATCTATGGAGGTATTTTTAGCCCCACTGAGGCGGCAGCTGCAGCTGTGGCCTATGCCCTTTTTTTAGAGCTGATTGTCTACCGTTCTTTAACAGTTAACAGGTTAGTGGACAGTTTTTTACAGACCGGGGTCATAACCGGGGTGGTTTTTATACTGGTTGGCGCCGGCCAGGCCCTGTCCTGGCTGCTGAGTTTTTTACGGATCCCGCAGCAGATTCTCGGACCTTTGTTCGGAGCCGATCCATCATATTTAACCGTCATCTTGATTATTGTGGTTTCTTATTTCGTGGCCTGCATGTTTGTTGATCCGATTGTTGCTATATATGTGCTTAGCCCGGTATTTGCGCCCTACGTGATTCAAGCCGGCGTGGATCCGGTGTTGCTCGGGGTTTTAGTTACCCTTCAGGCGGCAATTGGTTCTGCTACTCCTCCATTTGGTTGTGATATTTTTACTGCCCAGCTCATTTTTAGGCGGCCTTACCTGGAAGTGATCGGACACACACCGCCGTTTATTATAATTTTAATCCTGGTTACTATATTGCTGGTGGCTTTTCCAGACATAGCTTTGTTTATACCCGATTCTGCGTTAATAGATTAATATCAAGCAAGTTTTTAAGGAGGTCACGTTTTGTTCTACCGGGCAAAACCGGGGCAGGTCAGTTACGGTGAAGCAATAGGCATTATATTGCTTGATAGCTCTGCCCCGTTCATCCCAGGCGATGTGGCCAACGCCAGCACCTACAGTTTCCCGGTTCGCTTTCAAAAGGTGCCGGGCCTGAGTGTGGAACGCATTTTTAATCACGATCTTTCCCTTGTTGATGACGTGATTGAAGCAGCTGTTGAATTAAAAGCTAACGGAGTCAGGGCAATCACCGGCGACTGCGGTTTTATGGCCCTCTACCAGGAGCAAATAGCCCGTGCTGTAGGACTTCCAACCTTTATGTCCAGCCTTCTGCAGGTGCCGTTTATTGTTCGCCTGATCGGCAAAAAAGACCAGGTTGGGATTATCACGGCCAACGCCGGGGCCCTTAATGATCAGGTTTTAAAGATCTGCGGGGCCGATTTGCCGGAAAAGCTGGCTGTCCGCGGCCTGGAAAACTGCCCAGCTTTCCGGGATGCCTTTATTGAAGAAAAAGGGATCCTGGACAGCTCGAAGGTGGAAGAAGAAGTTGTTAGAGCGGCCAGGGAGTTGACAGAAAAGGTGCCTGAAACAAGGGTTTTGCTTTTCGAATGCAGCGTCCTGGCGCCATATGGCGCGGCCGTCCAGCATACTACGGGCCTGCCTGTATTCGATTACATTACCATGATAAATTATGTTTATTCGGCTGTAGTTAAGCAGCGCTTTGAAGGTTTTATGTAAGTATAACGG
>PWFM01000051.1 GCA_003553895.1 Syntrophomonadaceae bacterium
TCTACTGCCACCATTCTCAACAATGAATTTACCGGTAATGTCTGTGCGGAATTCGGAGGCGGTGTGGTCGCTTACGATGAATCAGTGGTGGAACTAAAAGAAAATGATTTTGTCGCCAATGAAGCCGAAACCGGGGGTGCGTTTATTGGTTTCGGCGAAGCCAGCATCAATAAAAGCGATCCTGATGACAATACCTATCAAGATAACGTGCCCGAGGACATAGAAGAGGATCAGGGTGAAGAGGATCAGGATGAAGATTAATTGATTAGCGCAAAACAAACCTGAGAAAGATAGTTAGCTATTAAAGCATAGCAGAGCAGCCTGCCGAAAAGGGCAGGCTGCAATAATTAAGGGGTGATCGGCATGGGCAACCCGGCCGGGGTTGTTTTTTTTGCCCGAATACATTATCATAATTATATAAACGTTTGAATGTTGGGGGGGCGCTTAATAATGCCGGAAAAGCCGGATAACCTGGAAAGCTGCGAGATATTTTGCAGTGATCCGGCAAAAGTGAATTTTGTAAAGGGCAGACTTGAAGGCCTTCAAGTAGGTGTAGATATTTTTAAAGCTCTCGGTGATCAGACCAGGTTTAAGATAGTTTATGCTCTCTGGCACGAAGAACTTTGTGTATGCGATTTAGCCCTGGCTCTTGATCTGCCCGTAGCAGCTATTTCTTATCACCTGCGTTACTTGAGAAGTCTCAGGCTGGTCAAGCCTGAAAAAAGAGGCAAAATGGTTTTCTACAGCCTCGCAGATGATCATGTTGCCAGCCTGGTTCATCTGGCCATGGAACATGTGCAAGAAAACAATTATGAAAACAGCAGGGGAGGCTAGGCGAATATTATATGCCATTTGGGATAGAAACAATAACCACTGATTTTATGATCAAGATTGCAGAAAGTGCCGCTCTGATGGCCCTGCGGATTATTCCCATGCTGACAGCGGCAATTCTAATTGCCGAGTCGGCCCGGTTATGGATCGGTGATGAAAAATTGCGGTATTATTTATCCGGCCGAACCGCCTGGTCCGGACGTTTAAGGGCCTTAGGGCTGGGGGCCCTTTTACCCTTTTGCGAATGCGGCGCTTTTCCGGTGATGCTGGGCCTGGTGAGAGCCGGTGTGCCTGCAGGGGCCGTTTTGACATTTTTTCTGGTCAGCCCGGTGGTAAGCATGCCGGCCTTCATGATCCTGATCGGTGTTTTCGGGTTGCCCATGGCCCTGTTCTACCTGGTCATAACCTCATCTACTGCTCTGGCCGCTGGATTAATTCTGGAGCCTGCCGGCAGGCGCTGGGGTATATTTAAAAGCGGTATTGCGCTGGAGGATGAAGAACGCGGTGGCAATTCGCTGGCTATGGCTGCCGGTTCGGCGGATTGCGGTTCACCGGCGGGTGGCAGTTGCTGCGCTGTTTCTGGAGAGTCAGGGGAAGAAAATACCGGGATTTTTGCTTCAATAGTAAACCCTGCCTGGCAGCACACAACCATCCTTTTAAAAAGGATCGCCCCTTATGTTGCTGCAGTAATTGTGATTTCCGCTTTACTGCAAAACCTTGCCCCTCAGGAAGTAATCAAACAGGCCCTGTCAGAAAGGGCTCCTTTTGATGTTTTAATCGGTGCGCTGATCGGGATCCCCTTTTACAGCGGCGACTGTGCCATGATTGCCCTGGCTGCTCCTTTAATTGGTGCTACCGGGGCTGTACCGGCCGGTATAGCTTTTATCATAGCCGGTTCAGGAACAAGTATTAACGGGATTATTTTTATGAGTTCAGTATTCAAGCGCCGTTTCCTTGCGCTATATATTATGACGGTGTTCTGTATCGCCCTGGTGGTAGGTTACCTGGTTTCAATATTAATAACCCTGGGCCTGGTATAACAACGTAAGTTTAAACTAGCTTAGCGGGGCGGCCCGGTTATTTTCTGGCAGGAAATAACAGAGGTCTTGTTTTAGCATTTCTAAAACCGGTTGAAACCGGCTGAGGAGGAGCGAATTAATGTATTTAGAGAATGTCAGCCCGGTGCTTCTAGAGCTTGGGCCGATTGTCGTTCGTTGGTACGGCCTGATGTTTGCAATTTCAGTTTTAACGGGTTTTTATTACCTGCGCAAGCACGCTTTAAACAAAGGTTTCAGCGAGGATATTATCTTTACCTTGTTTATGATTATCCTGGTTTTCCTTGTTGTCGGGGCCCGGGCAGTTTTTGTAGCCACCAACTGGCCCTATTTCATGGAAAACCCCCACCTGATTATCAGGATCGACCAGGGCGGCCTGGCCTTTCACGGCGGACTTTTAGGAGGTATCTTGAGCAGCTGGATTTACTGCCGGTTAAAAAACTTGAACTGGTGGGCCCTGGCCGATCTGGCTGTGCCCGGTGTTGCCCTTGGCATCGCCCTGGTCAGGGTAGCCAACATCTTTAACCAGGAAATTCTCGGTCGTGAAGCGGCCTTGTTTTTCTTTGAAAGGCATCCGACCCAGGTTTACGGTTCTCTAATCGGCATTGCCCTGCTATTGTTTCATAATTATCTGGCCCGGCGCGGGAATAATAAGCCGGGTTTCCTCTTCTGGAATTTTGTTATGGGCTATACCTTGTTGCGCGGCCTGATCGAAGAAACCTTCCGGGACAACCCCCTGGTAGCCCTGGGTTTTGTCAGTGAAAATTGGGGAGCCGGATTTTTTACCACCGTGCACCTTTTTACTCCTCCCATCATAGCGCTTTGCCTGTTCATGCTGTGGTGGATCAACCGGAACCGGCAGCTTCATTAAAAATCCTTTTCGACTATGACATGTTGAAGTGATTATAGCAGTAATTGTATATTATGATATAATGATATTGAAGATGTGCGTTGTAACCAAAATGACATAATAAAGGAAGGACTGGATAGGTTTTCCGTAAGAACGGTTGATATGACCTCGCTGATTATCTTTCTTATAACTTGAATTGAAGGAGGCGATTAAACTGGTGCGGGCAGTCTGGAAAGATACTGTAATGGCGGAAAGTGGAAATACCGTGCTGGTGGAAGGCAATCACTATTTTCCACCCGGGGATGTAAAGCGGGAGAACCTGGTTGAAAGCGATCACAGAACCAGGTGTCCCTGGAAAGGTCTGGCCCATTACTATCATATTGTAAACAACGGGGAAAAGAGTGAAAACGCGGTTTGGTCCTATCCTGATCCGAAAGAAAAAGCACGCCATATAACCGGTTATTTTGCTTTTGGAAAGGATGTAAAGGTTGAATAAAATATTTTTTGGTTTAATTTTGCTAACAGCCCTGCTCTTTCCGGCCTCCGGTTGTGAAATGGAGAGGGTGGAAGCAGAGCCGGAAGGATGTATGGAAACTATTGGTGATATAAAATTAGATGATGAGGAATTAGAGAAGGATGATGAAGACATGGATGAATTAAGGGAACGTCTAACAGAGCTGCAGTTTAAGGTGACCCAGAAAGATGCGACTGAACCGCCTTTCGATAATAAATACTGGGATAATAAGGAAGAAGGCATATATGTGGATATAGTATCTGGAGAGCCGTTGTTCAGTTCTACAGACAAGTATGACTCCGGGACGGGCTGGCCCAGCTTCACAAGGCCGCTTAACAGTGAGAGCATTGTGGAAAAAGATGATTACAGCTACGGGATGCACCGCACCGAGGTAAGGAGCCGGGAAGCGGATTCCCACCTGGGGCATCTGTTTGGGGATGGTCCCCAGCCGACGGGGAAACGTTATTGCATTAATTCGGCAGCCCTGGAATTTATTCCAAAGGACAAGCTCGCTGAAAGGGGATACGGCGAATACCGGGCTCTATTTGAACCATAGCTAAAAAATCACCCCGGTTTACTCCTATTCGTATAACGGTTTTATATGACAGGGCCTTTGTTTTAAAGGGCCCTGTTTAAGCTAATGCTTGGAGCTGCAAGTTGCGCTGAGCAGAATTGGCGATAATAACCTGCTGCCCGTGAACGTTTCCCTTGCCCGGCAGGTAATTATTGGAGTTAAGCAGTTGAGCCTGACATTAATGGCTCTCGGCATATGTAGCCCGGCTACCCGGGGCAATTAATTTTTCCTGCCACAAGACTGAGCAGGGCAGCTGCCGCCGAAGTATAAAAGGGGAAAATTACCGGCAGGTGCTGCCAGATTAACCCGCCGAGCGGTGGCATAATCGCCACCCCCAGGGAGTAAGCAGCGAAGAAAATACCGATAGCCTTGCCTCTCCAGGCCGGGTCGGAGTTTTCGATGACCATACCCAGCATTCCCTGGAAGGAAAAGCCAAAACCGATGCCATAAATAACCATGGCCCCATAAAGCCAGACTGCAGAGGGGGACAAAGCTGCCAGGATTAAAGCGGCGCACAAAAGTCCCAGTCCAAAAGCGCAACCCGAAAGGTTTCTTTTAAGCCTTGGCCTTAAAAATCCCGGCCATAACAGCTGGACAATTACAGCCGTAATGGCAAAGGTGGCAAACAAAATACCGGTCCGGGCATGATCAAAGCCCAGAAGTTCAGCCTGCTCGGGCAAAAAAGAGGCCAGGGTCCCGGTTGATCCCATGGTGCCAAAGGCGAATATAAAAACCCCCTGCAGGTTGGGCCTGCTTATAATCCATTTCAGAGAGGCAGCCGGAATAAAGTTAACCTCTTGCGGACTGGTTTTTCTTTTAAGAAACAGCAAGGCAAAGCCCAGGGCTACGGCCATAAACAGGGCCAGGCTGTAATATACGGCATGAAACCCAAGCCGTCCGGCGGTGATACCGGCAAAAAGAGGGCCGGTTACCGCCGCCAGTCCGATAACGGCTCCGAATAAAGCCAGGCGGGGGTTATAGAATGTGCTCGTGATTTTTCCGGCAGTCAGTGAAGCAAGCGCGGCCGGTACCAGCAATCCACCCATAAAACCGTGCCCGGCCCGGATTATGACCAGGTGATAGGCGCTTCCGGCCTGGGCATATAATAACAGCGCCAGCGCTGCACCGGCCAGCCCCCAAAAAAGGGGCAGGCGCCAGCCTTTTTTGTCTATAATCATCCCTCCGGCAAAATTGCCCATGATGTTGAAAAGGGAATAGAAACCAATGACCAGGCCCAGTAAGAATGGAGTTGCGCCCATGGTCCGGGTATAAGGAGCCAGGACAGGCATTTGAGCATGGGTATCAAAAAAGGCGCAAAAAACAACCAGGTAAACTGGAATTAGATAAATTAAGCTTCCTGCATTTTGCTCCCGCAAAAGACAGCCTCCTTTTTACGCCTGTTTTCTAATATACACTAATTTGTAAGCTTTTTATATAACATATTGTTTATGTTGACAGCTGGCAAGGGGATGCTATATGATGATTGTTAGATAATACTAACATGGTTTAAATAAACAAACCATGGGCAATTTCTAATGAGGCGGTGGTCATGGTGCCCCAATCTTTACCGGTTACTTCTTCTCTGCAGGATTACCTGGAAGTGATTCTGAACCTCCTCCAGGAGAAAAAAATAGCCCGGGTGACAGATATTGCTGATCGTTTGGATATTGCCAAACCCAGCGTCATCCAGGCTCTGGCTGTATTAAAAGAGAAGGGTTTAATCAGGCAGGATCGATACGGGCCGGTGGAACTGACTGAAGAAGGACGGCGTTACGCCTTAAAAATAAGGCACCGTCATAAAATTATCTACGGTTTTTTAACCCAGGTTCTTGGGGTTTCCCCCAGGGTAGCCGAAGAAGACGCCTGCCTGATCGAACATGACCTGAGCGCTGAAACATTTGAAAAATTGCTTGATTATTTACTTGAACAGGATATTGATAAAGGCTTAAGAAAAGAGTTGGCCTGGCAGGATGACAAACAATGAATTGTTAACAGGGGTGATAGTGGTTGGAGTTTTCACTGGTTGAAATTAAGCCCGGCCAAACTGGTGTAATTTCGGATATCCGGGGCGGTTCAGCATTAAAAACGAAGTTAAACCAGCTTGGATTAAGAGAAGGAAAGCGGATCAAAAAGATCAGTTCGGTGTTTAACCGGGGGCCGGTAACCATTAGCGTTGACAACTACCAGGTTGCAGTGGGTTACGGGAAAGCAATTCGCATCATGGTGGAGGTTGATGAGCTTGAGAAAGCTAGTCCTGGCCGGGAATCCTAATGTTGGGAAAAGTGTAGTATTTTCACAGCTGACCGGATCCAAGGTAATGATTTCCAATTATGCCGGCACAACCGTGGAATTTACAAAAGGGCTGCTTACTACTGAAAGCGAGTCATTTGAAGTCCTCGATGCCCCCGGCACCTATAGCCTGGAACCGACTTCAAAAGTGGAAGAAGTGGCCTCAACCCTTGTTGATCAGGCCGATATAGTGATCAATGTTGTTGATGCCACCAATCTCGAGCGCAACCTGTTTTTGACTACGGAGCTGCTGGAAAGAGATGTCCCCTTGATCGTGGCTTTAAATATGATTGATGAAGCCGGGCACAAGGGTGTGAAGATCGACGTAAAGAAGCTGGAAGAACTTTTGGGAGTGCCGGTAATCCCAACTGTTGCCGTGAGCGGTGAAGGACTGAAAGAACTGATTGATTATCTGCCGGAAGCGGTGAACAGGAAAAATAAACCTTTAAATATTCCCGACCGCTGGGCCTATATCGGGGAGCTGGTTGGAAAAGTCCAGGAAGTGGTCCACCGCCATCACAGCTGGTTGGAAACTCTCCAGGATGCCAGTCTGAGGCCGTCAACCGGCCTTCCGATTGCCGCTTTGGTTCTTTTTATAGCTTTTCAGCTGGTAATAGGCCTGGGTGAATTTCTTCATGAATTCATGGAAGATTATATTTTCGAAGGGTTTTATGAGACCCTGCTTCTGTATTTGAGCGAAGCCCTTGGCAGCGGAGGGTTTTTGCATGATATATTGATCGGCCAGCTGGTTGATGGAGCCATTGACTTTGAAGAGTCGCTCGGAGTTTTGACAACCGGAGTATTTGTTGAACTGGGCGTAGTCCTGCCTTTTTTGGCGGTTTTTTATATGGTCCTCGGGTTCCTGGAGGATTCCGGCTACCTGCCTCGTCTTGCCGTTATGGTCGACCGCAGCATGCACAGGCTTGGCTTGCACGGTTATTCTATCATTCCGATGGTGCTCGGCTTTGGTTGCAACGTGCCGGCGGCGCTGGCTGCCCGCAACCTGGAAAGCCGGAGAGAAAGATTTATTGCCTGTACTCTAATGTCGGTAGCCATCCCCTGCATGGCCCAGCTGGCCCTGATCGTGGGGCTGGTGGGACGGCATGGTTTTGAATACCTGGCTGTAGTTTTTGCTTCCCTCTTTTTTATCTGGGTAGTTCTCGGCCTGATCATAGACCGGGTAATGCCCGGCTATACCCCATCCATGATCATAGAAATTCCCCCCTATCGCATCCCCAGTATTAAGGCCCAGGCCAAAAAACTGGGGATGCGGATCAGGGGCTTCCTGGTTCATGCCACTCCGTATATATTAGGCGGGATCCTGGTTGTAAATATACTCTATACGCTGGGCATAATCCACTTCCTGGGAGTTCTCTTTGCTCCGGCAGTCCAGGGGTTGCTCGGCCTTCCCGGAGATGCTGTTTCAACCCTGCTGATCGGTTTTTTACGTAAAGACGTAGCAGTGGCAATGATGATTCCTCTCGGTCTGGATGCGCGCCAGCTGGTAATCGGGGCTGTGGTCCTGGCCGCATATTTTCCCTGCGCCGCCACTTTCACAGTTCTGGTTAAGGAAATGGGTGTTGTCGACATGGCTAAATCGGCCGTAATTATGATCGTAACGGCTTTTTCAGCCGGGTTTATTCTTAACCTGCTGCTGGATACGTTAATCCCCGCTGCTTACCTGGCCGCCGCCCTGATAGCCTTAAGCCTGATCCTGCCTATGGTCCTGGGCAGCACTTCGGATCGGAGAGAGCTCTCCGATTTGGATGAAACGGCCTGAAGTTATGGCTATGCCGGAAAAGCTTATGGTTAAGGCGGCAGGCTTGATCCTTTATCTGCCGCCTTCTATACACAGACCACACTTTCTAAGCTTCTCCCAATCACCACATGATGGCTAAACTGTCCTCGTAATATTGGTAGCCTTGTTATACACGCGCCATATCAATTCGAAAACTAACAAGGTGAGCGGGTTAATGTGGGTTTCCAGGTTTTTTCGCCCGGTTGCCGGCCGGTTCAGGAACCGAGGCGCCGGTTTAGCCTGTCCCTTCTGTGCATCAGGCCCCGGGTGTTAAATTCACGGCTTCCCCCCGAAAAGCCGTTCTGGTTCGTCCGGGCCAGGGGGAGAGCTTTTTCAGTTAGCTCCAGGGCGGTTTGGAAGCGGCCTTCTTTATGCTCATAGTACTTGGCCAGTTCAACCAGGGCGGGGATGCTAAGGGGGTTGTTTGCCGCCGCCTCTTTCCATATCTTTATTGCTTCCTGCCACCGGCCCTGTCGTTTGAAATGGAGGGACAGCTTCAAAGCTGCTTCTTCGGCCAGGGGATCTGGGAAATGACTGGAGGCTTCCCGGAGATATTCGATCCCTTCAGAACTGCGCCCCGATTCCAGGCAGAGCGATCCCAGGGCCAGTGCTTCAGCAGG
Source organism: Syntrophomonadaceae bacterium (assembly GCA_003553895.1). GTDB lineage: Bacteria > Bacillota > Dethiobacteria > DTU022 > DTU022 > B1SED10-74M. The sequence continues at coordinate 8,532 of PWFM01000051.1, forward strand.
ATGTTTGGCCAGCTGACCGGCGGCGGTGCGGTAAACCCTTTCCAGCAGGGTGACCATGGAGAGAATATCCAAAACATTATGGTGAAATACTTTTTTTAGCAGGCCTGTTTCGCCGCGTCTGAGGTAATTGAAATATACTTCAGGGATTTCAGCCCCCGGGATATCGCCGGTGCGCTTTAATTCCAGCAGTGTTTCTTCAATCGAACGCAGCGATCGGGAAGCCAGTCTTTTCCTCCACAAAGTCCTGGCGCACTGCAGCAGGTCCAGGTGCTGTCCTGGTTCGGCAGGGTTAAACCCGGCTATCGTCTGGCGGGTCCTGATCAGGGGCAGATCAAATTGTTTGCCATTAAAGGTGATCAAAGCCTGGTAGCCGGATAAGGAATTATTGAGATGGCTTAAAATGGCCCTTTCTTCACCGGGCCGGCGCAGAAAATACTGGCGCAGTATGAAATGATGGCCTTCTGCCCAGCCCAGGCCGATCAGGAAAGCCCAGGTGCCGGTTCCCCCGGAAAGGCCGGTTGTTTCTATGTCGAGAAAGATTGATGCGCCGGGGTTGAAGTCGCAAAGCTTTTCATCCCGGGCGGCCAGGGCCAGTTCCGGGCCAAAGCAGGAGAGGAATCCGGCGAGGGTACTTCCTCCGTGCTTGTGATCCAGGGGGAATCGAATTTCACGCAGGTAACAGGGCCCGTAAGCGGTTTTTTCTTCCCTTCCTTCACCGGGAAAAAGATCTTCCCGGGCTGCTTTTTCCAGGTCTTCAGCCATCTGGCGCCCCGTCTTTATTTCCCCGCTTCCGCGCAGGGCCGAGAGACGTGAACCGAGGTCCCGTTTCACTTCAAGATCACCTCGATCAGCTGAAGAGTTTGCTCTTTGCCGGGATCGCCACCCTGGTAGGCAGGGCCGGTGCAGGAGGGGCAACCTTCAACGCACCTGCAGTCGGTGATCACCTTACGGGCTGCCATAAAGATATCTTTGTAGCTGCGGTAGATTTCGGCGGAGTAGCCAACCCCTCCCGGGAAATTGTCATAAAGGTAGAGGGTCGGCTGTTCAGTAAAAGGGGCCTTGACCTGGCTTACGGCCCGCAGGTCTCGCGGATCGCCCATCAGGAAAAAAGCCGCCACCTGGGGCAGGAGGTTGGCCAGGCCGATCAGGCCTGATTGAACGGCAGATAAGGGCATGCCGCCAAGTGAGTCCGGGGGAAAAGAGATCCAGAAGGCAGTGGTATGCATTTCAGTTTCCGGGAGATCAACCGGCCCGGCGCCCAGATTTTCATGGGTATTGAAACGGATTTTTTTGAACATCGAAACCAGGGCATTAATCCGGACATCGCCCCAGAATTTGTGCACCGTAGCAGCTTCTTCTTCAAATACTTCCAGTGTTTTCAGGTCAACAGATAAATTGGCATCGGTAAAATAATTGACGTCGACCCGGCGCACGTATGCTTTTTTCTCTTCAAAATCAAGTTGTTCCACCTGGTACTGAATCCCGCCGTGCATATAAATCGCTTCTTCGTGGACCAGCATCGGGGCGCTGAAGCGGTCAACTTCACCAATAACCCGGGGTTTGGGGTCGGTAATATCGATAATGACCACATTTTCCCGGGTGGCGCTGCGCAGGCTGATCTCTTCCGCCGGGTAGGCGTCCTCCATCCAGTGGTAACGGCCGTTGCTCAGGTAAAGCACATTTTCTTCTTCCAGGAAATGCAAGATTTCACCAATACCCGCCCTGCCCAGTTTTTCGTTCTGTTCAAAAGGCAGTTCAAACGCGGCGCAGCGGATGTGGTTGGTCAGGATAATCAGGTTATCGGGATCGGCCAGGGCCCGTTCCGGGGTGCGGCCAAAGAAATATTCGGGATTGGCGACGATATACTGGTTGAGTGGTTCGCTGTTGGCGATCAAAACAGCCAGGGATGTGCCGCTGCGCCTTCCTGAACGGCCGGCCTGCTGCCAGGTGCTGGCGATGCTGCCCGGGTAGCCGGTCATCAGGCAGGCATCGAGGGCCCCGATATCTATACCCAGTTCCAGGGCGTTGGTGCTGATCACTCCCTTGATGGTGCCCCGGCGGAGTCCTTCTTCGATAGCCCGCCTTTCCCGGGGCAGGTAGCCGCCCCGGTAGCCCTTGATAGGGCTGTCCTGGCCGGGTTTCAATTTCAAGCCCTGCTGCAGGTAGGTCAGCAGCACTTCCACTCCCAGGCGGCTGCGGGTAAAGATAATGGTTTGCACACCACGGCCTATCAATTTTCCGGCCAGGTTTTGCGCTTCCAGGAGGGGGCTTCGCCGCAGGCCCAGCTCGGGATTGACCAGGGGCGGGTTGTAAAAAATGAAGTGTTTCTCCGCCTGGGGAGCGCCGTTTTCAGTAATTACTTCCACCGGTTCTTCCACCAGCAGGTCGGCCAACTCTCCAGGGTTGGCAATAGTAGCCGAACAGAGTATGAACCTGGGACTGGAGCCGTAAAAAGCGCAGATTCGCTTTAAGCGGCGCATAACATTGGCGACGTGGCTGCCAAAGACGCCGCGGTACTGGTGCATTTCATCAATCACAATATACTTGAGGTTTTGAAACAGCTGCACCCACTTGGTGTGGTGGGGCAGGATGGCTGAATGGAGCATATCCGGGTTGGTCACAACGATATGCCCGCTGCGCCTGATACCCTGGCGCAGACCCGGTTCAGTATCTCCGTCGTAGGTGTAGCAGTTCAGGTTGGTGTCAAGGCCGGCCGTCAGATCGCGCAACTCGGCCACCTGGTCCTGGGAAAGGGCTTTGGTTGGAAACAGGTAGAGGGCCCGGCTGGATGGATCTTTGATCAAAGAACTGACTACGGGCAGGTTGTAGCAGAGGGTTTTTCCGGAGGCGGTAGGCGTAACCACTACTACACTGTTATTATTCAGGGCGGCATTGACGGCCCTGGCCTGGTGGCAGTACAGTTTATCGATGCCCCGGTTGGCCAGCGCTTCTTTCAGCCGGGGATCGAGTTGTTGCGGAAAATCGGCATAACTCCCTTCCGCGGGAGGGACGATTTCCCAGCGGGAAACATTGCTTATAAAAGCGGGATCGTCTTTCCACTGCTGCAGCAGTTCATTTAAATCATTCATTGAGTGAGCATCCGCCTTAAACATAAGTTTGCCTTCTACTATATTATATTCGACGCCTCATAAATAAAGTCCTACCTTTTTCGCGCAGCTTTTTATGACTTTAAAGGCAGGGCCTAAAACTGATGGAGGAAGCGCCGTGTTTGCGGCGAATTTAATACAGGCGGCGCCTATTTATGCATAATGGAGCTGCAAAACCGTTGCCGGGCTGTTTATCTGCTTGCCGGAAGGGGCAATTTGTCTCGCAGGTTATACAGGCGGAAATTGCTGCGGCCCAATAACGGCCCTGACGGTTGTATATCGCTGATTTGCAAGCAGCAAATTTAAAAGGGAGGCATGGCATTGGCACATCTTGCAGGCGGAAAAGAAGAAGCATACCGGGCCCTGGCCGACAGGTTGGGCCGGTTCCCGGTAGGAGTAGTCATTAACGAAACCTTGATGGAAATTTTGAAACTGCTCTACACAGAAGAAGAGGCTGAAACAGGAAGCAAGTTTCCCCTGAAACCGCGCCCTTTTGCAGAAATAAAGGAACTGACCGGGATGGAAGAAAGCAAGCTTACCGCCACCCTGGAAAACATGGCCAAAAAGGGCCTGGTAGTAGACATTCCGCGCAAGGGGACTACCTATTATATGCTATCCCCCGTAGTGGTCGGTTTTTTCGAGTACAGCCTGATGAGGACGGACGGGGCCAATGTCAGGGAGTTATCGGCCCTGTACGAGCAATATTTCCAGGACCGGAATGTGGTCGAAGAAATATTTGGCACCGAGCCCAAGTTGTTCCGGGCCCTAATATATGAACATTATATCCCTGAATTGATTCAGACCGAAGTATTGGACTACGAGAAGGCGGAAGCGGTAATCCGGAAATCGGGGGGTGGGGGCCTTTCAGTTTGTGCCTGCCGTCATAAGGCCAGCCATACGGGCTATACCTGCCGTTTCCCAATGGAAGATATCTGCACCTCGCTGGGCCGGCCTGCTGATTGGCTGCTCAGGCGCGGATTTGCCCGGAAAGCCTCCGTGGATGACCTCCTTAAAAACCTTGAGCGCAGCTATAACCTGGGGCTGGTGCTGACCTGCGACAACGTAATCAATGAACCGGCCTACATCTGCCACTGCTGCGGCTGCTGCTGCGGGCCCCTGCGGGCGATCAGCGAACACGGGATAATGGGAATAGAACCCAGTAATTTTATCCCTGCTATCGAGAAAGAAAAATGCCTTGCCTGTGAGTCCTGCGTAGATCTATGCCATATCGGCGCCCTGAAGGAATCCACTCCGGACGCGCCGATCCTGGAAAGTGATATGTGCATTGGTTGCGGAGTTTGCGCTGCTTCCTGCCCGGGTGATGCATTAAAAATGGTCCGCCGGGAAAAGATTAAAACCCCACCGGAGAATAAAATAACGCAGCTGGTGAGCATAGCCATGGAGAGAAATCGTTTTTAAGCGGTTTAAGCTTGCCGGAGGCAATCTTCCGTTAAGCAGGGGTTAAAGAAATTACTTGATCAGGCGCGGCAGCCCTGGTAAGCGCCGCGCTTTTTTAATTCGGATTCAACGTCGGCGGCGAGCTGGCCCGCACCCCTGGTCCAGTGCGGAGCGATTAGAAGCTCTCTTGAAGTAGCCTGGCTGGCCAGGCGGTGGACAACAATATGGGGAGCAAGCCTCTCCAGGCAGTCGCATAGAATGGGAATGTAGTCTTCTTCTTTTTCATATATAGAGATTTCTCCTGCTCCGTATTGCCCGGCAAGGGGAGTGTTTTTAATGATCTGGAGATGATGAAACTTAACCCCGTCAACTCCAAGATAATTTAGGAACTCGATCGTCTCCAGCATCATTTTTACGGTTTCTCCAGGCAGGCCAAGGATAATATGGGCACAAATTAAAATACCCCTGCCGTGGGTTAATTTAACGGCTTGCTCGAAAGAGGCGGCATTATGTCCCCGGTTGATTACCTTAAGAGTCTGGTCGTGAGCCGATTGCAGGCCGTATTCCACCCAAACATGGCATCTGCGGGCGTATTCCTGCACCAATTCGAGGATATCTTTTGTTATGCAATCCGGCCGGGTTGCTATGCTCAACCCGATTACGGCCTGGTGGGATAGGGCTTGATCATATAATTCTTTAAGCTGCTCCAGGGGAGCGTATGTATTGGTATACGACTGAAAATAGGCCAGGTGTTTTGCCCCGCTTTTTTTCTTCATGCCTTTCTCGATTTGCTCAGTGATGGAAAGTTTTTTAGAGGAGTGATTGTTCTCGTTGGCAAAAGGGGCAAAAGAAGAATTGGAGCAATAACTGCAGCCTGTATAGCCTGTTGTTCCGTCTCGGTTAGGGCACGAAAAACCGGCATCGAGCGGGATTTTATAGACCGGGTGGCCAAATTTGAGGCGGAAGAACTGGTTTAACCGGTAATACCAGCCGGGCTGTCCTGGCTGGATCTGTTTACTCATGACCATTCGCCCCTTCATCCGTGTTAAGGGAATTATTTTTAAGCATGGTTTTTAATATTTCGGGTCGTTCCAAATAAAGGAGAAGCACTGACAGGTCGGCCGGGGTAACCCCTTCCATACGGCTGGCCTGGCCGATGGTTTCGGGGCGGGCATGTTCCAGTTTTTGGCGGGCTTCGCTGGATAAATTTTTGGCTTTTTGATAATCAAAATCCTCGGGGATCCTTTTATCGTGCATGCGGGCTGTTTTTTCGACCATTAAACCCTGCTTGGCGATATAGCCGGCATACTTGATCTGGTTTTCCAGTTCCTTGATTGTTCCCGGCGGCAGTTCAGGCGGGGTATTATTTTCCCATTCCAGGTAAGCCGGGTAGCTTATTTCCGGGCGCTTGATTAGTTCGAGGGCTGTAACCGGTTGTCTGGGTGGGGCAGAATTGTAAGCGGCCAGGAAAGATTCGATATCGCTGCCGGGATTATGCCTGGTTTTTTCCAGCCTGGCCAGTTCAGTTTCGATGAAAACTTTTTTTTCCAGGTGAAGCTTATAGCGTTCTTCATCGATCAAGCCGATGGAGCGGCTTTTTTCTGTCAGGCGCAGATCGGCATTATCCTGCCGCAGTAACAGGCGGTACTCACCGCGGGAAGTGAAAATCCGGTACGGTTCTTGCGCCCCCCTGGTAACCAGATCGTCGATCATTACTCCGATGTAAGCTTCGTTTCTTTTCAGGATCAGGGGATCCAGGTTTTTTAGTTTAAGGGCGGTGTTGATCCCGGCCAGCAAACCCTGGGCGGCTGCTTCTTCATAACCGGTGGTCCCGTTAATCTGGCCTGCTAAAAAGAGCCCCTCTACAGCCCTGGTTTCCAGAGAATTCTTAAGCTGCACAGGTGGAGAGAAATCGTATTCGATGGCGAATGCCGGGCGCATGATTTCAACTTTTTCCAGGCCTTTAATGGTGCGCAGGAATAATTCCTGGATATCTGGCGGCAGGCCGGTAGAGATGCCCTGCAGGTACATCTCATCTATATCCGGTCCTTCGGGCTCGATAAAGATGGGATGACGATCGCGATCGGCGAAGCGAACGACTTTATCTTCGATGGAAGGGCAGTAACGAGGCCCGGCTCCTTTAATTAGACCGCTGTAGATTGGAGCCTGTTCAAAATTATTGCGGATTACTTCATGAGTATCCGGGTTGGTATAGGTCATCCAGCAGGGGATCTGCTCGGCAGAGGTGTTTCTGCTGCGGATAGAAAAACCGGAGGCTTCAGGATCACCGTAAACCGGCTCTAATTCAGAAAAATCGATACTGCGCCGGTAAACCCGGGGCGGGGTGCCGGTTTTAAAACGCTCAAGGGTAATGCCGAGTTCCTGGAGGCTTTTTGCCAGGTTGTAGGAAGGGGTGAGGCTGCCCGGCGCGGCGGCGTAATGCAGGTCGCCCAGGAAAAGCTGGGCGCCGAGATAGACCCCGCTGCAGACAATAACAGCCCGGGCCGGGTAATAGGCTCCGCTGCGCCCTGTTATGCCGCTTATCTGCCCTTCATCAATTTTTATTTCTTCAGCCATGTCTTCCCTTAAGGTCAGGTTGGGTTCGTTTTCCAGGGCAATGCGCATCGAACGCTGGTAACCCCACTTGTTAATCTGGGCCCTCAGGGCCTGTACGGCCGGGCCTTTGCCGGTATTAAGCATGCGCACCTGTAAAATATTTCTGTCGGCTATACGAGGCATTTCTCCCCCCAGGGCGTCTATTTCCCGGACCAGGTGTCCTTTGCCCGGTCCGCCCAGTGAAGGGTTGCAGGCCATGAAAGCAACCATGTCTAAGTTGAGCGACAAAAGCAGGGTCCGGCAGCCAAGCCTGGAGGCGGCCAGGGCTGCTTCACATCCGGCATGACCGGCGCCTATTACAATGACGTCGTAACCCGGCCCCGGAGTATTTGGCCGGAATATTGTTTTGTTCTTGTTTCCTCTGGTCATTTTATGCAATCACCTGTTCCGGTTTACTTGTTTATATTCATCAATACTGCCCCAGTAAGTAGGGATGTTTTCGTTTATTTTGAACAATTATAACCCGCGAAACCGGTTTTTAGAAATATTCGAAGCCGCGGGCCATGGGCATCCGCCTGCCGACCCCAAAAGCATTGGAGGTAATACGGAGCCCTGCGGCAGCCTGGCGCCGTTTGTATTCCGACACGTCAACCATTCTAACGACCTGTTTGACCGTTTCCTCGTCATATCCTTCAGCAACAATCTCCGAAGGAGAACAGTTTTTTTCCAGGTAAAGCTCCAGGATGGGATCAAGGAGGCTGTAGGGTGGCAGGGAATCTTCGTCTTTCTGGTCCGGCCGGAGTTCCGCCGAAGGGGCCTTGGTGATAACCCTTTCAGGGATGACTTTTTTCCCGTGCAAGTCGTTGATATGATGGGCCAGATCGTAAACCATCATTTTACGGACATCGGCCAGTATGGCCAGGCCGCCGGCCATATCCCCGTACAGGGTGCTGTAACCTACGGCCAGTTCCGATTTGTTTCCGGTAACCAGGGCCAGGTAACCTTCCCGGTTTGATACCTGCATCAAAATCAAACCCCTCAGGCGGGCCTGCAGGTTTTCTTCTGCCAGGTCCATTATGGGGCCTTCTCCTTTGTTCAGCAAGTTGATAAAAGTGTCGAAGGGTTCATCGATCCTGATAGTGCGGTAGCTGATGCCCAGGTTTTCAGCCAGTTCCAGGGCATCTTCAATACTGTGTCTGCTTGAATAAGGGGAAGGCATAAGTATGCCGAGCACTTTTTCCGGTCCCAGGGCTTCTGCTGCCAGGGCGGCGACAACCGCAGAGTCGATCCCGCCGCTCAAACCGAGGACTGCCTTGCTGAAGCCCGTTTTGGATAAATAATCCCTGGTTCCTATTTCCAGGATCTGTTTAATGGTTTCGATATCGTCCCGGTCGGGAGAAACTATTTTTGAAGCCGGCTTAAAGAGGTCTTCAGTTTCTACTATAAAAAGTTCCTCCTTGTCTATGGGAGCCCTGTAGAGTAATTCTCCGCGGTTGTTGTAGACCAGGCTCGAGCCGTCAAAAACCAGTTCGTCGTTTGCGCCCACCTGGTTAAGATATATTACGGCCGTGTTATATTTTTTGGCCAGGTAAGGCAGCATATCTTCCCGCAGGGTGTGTTTGCCGTAATGGTAAGGAGAGGCGGAGAGGTTGATAAGCAGGCGGGCGCCCTGGGCGAACAACCCTTCCAGCGGGTCGATATCATAAAGTGGATCGCTAAAATATTCCATATCGTTCCAGATATCTTCACATACAGTGACGGCCGTTGGGATGTCTCCCAGCATCTCGATTTTCCGGTCCTGGCAGGCCGTATAGTACCTGGTTTCGTCAAAGACATCGAAATATGGAAGCAGGGTTTTTAACTGGGTTGATTTGATTGCACCGTTTTCCAAAAGCAGGGCCGCATTGTATAACCTGTTACCCTGGCGGTGGTTGGCGCCGATCAGGATGGGGACGCCGGTCTTTGCTGTTAAAGGCATCAGCTCTTCTGTAATTAACGAACGTTCTTTATCCAGGAATCCTTTGTAGTTGAGCAAGTCCCGGGGTGGATAGCCGGGCAGTGCTAATTCGGTGAAAACCACCAGGTCTGCTTCCCTCTCCAAACCCGCTTGATAGTATTCTTTAACTTTTTTTAGGTTCTGCTCCAGGGCTCCGATAGTTGGATTAAGCTGGGCCAGGGCGATCCGCAATTTAAATTCCTCCTCAAAAAAATTAACTCACGGGGAAAGTTGCCTTCCCGTGAGCTATTTTCCCGTTTAAAATGACAGTCAGTTCTGGCTGAAATTATAATCAAGCGCAGCCTTAAAGTCAAGGATAGGCCCTCATATACCATATATCCCATATAGTATATAGGAGTTCAGGTATTGAATTATCAGTTTTCCCTGGCGCATGATGCAGATCATGGTTCAGCAGCAGCCTTGTCTTGCATAGTATATCCTTCAGGAGGTCCGGTCCTCTATCAACTTATTTGGAACTCTTACTGAAGGCTAACGGCTCACTCATAAAAGGATCTTACCTTGTCAGGGTTGGCGCAGGCAATTATAATAAAAACAATAGTAATTAAATACCCGGCCACTACCAGATTATATACATACTTGCCTGAAATTATTAATCCTGGTGCATATTTTATGGAGGTGTTGAAATGCTTGAAGTGTATGTCAAGGACGGTTGCCCGTACTGTGAAAAACAAATTGAAGTGCTTAAAAAGAAGGGCGTGGATTATAAGCTTTATAATGTTAGCAGGGATCGGGAAGCTTTAAAAAGAGCCCGCCAGGAGTACAAGGCCGACAAGGTCCCGATTGTCCTTGAAAACGGTATTGTGCAGAGCATTGGTTTTGGCGGTGGCGGTTGAGGGATTTAATAATAAGGCCGCCGGGGGCGGCCTTTCATAAATGCGGAGACTTAAAAAATATTTTCGTATCAGGATTTAAGATGCAAATAATAGGTTGGCAGGTTACTTCGTTGAAAAACGGCGCTACCGGGTACTGGTTGCCGGTTATAGGCAGTGGGAGCTGTAGGGCAGTTTATTGTTCCGGGGCAGGTGGCTCTTCTACCGGATCCAGGTGGACTATCGTTTTACAGTGAAACCTGCTGCAGACATGGTCTTCTACCTTTTGAGCAATCTCATGCGCTTTTTCAAGGCTGAGATAGCCGTTTACTTCGACATGGATAGTTATCACTTTCCATGACCCGTAGTCGTGCACTTCCAGCCGGTGAGCATCAATCACGCCCTCGATTTCCCTGGCGCACTCGACAATTTCTTTTTGCATTTCATCTGCGGGGGCGGCGCCGAGAAGCCGGCTGCAGGAATTGCGGAGTATTTTTAGGCCTGTGTAAATTATGAACAGGGCAATGGCAATTCCAAAAAAGGCATCAAGGGCATAGAGACCGAAGTATCCACCGATCAGGGCCACCAAAACCAGGATGGAAGATAGGGAGTCACTCCGGTGATGCCAGGCATCACCTACAAGGGTGTCAGAATCGATCAAGCGGCCCAACCGGGCGGAGAAATAATACATGGATTCTTTAAGAATAATGCCGGCGATTACAGCTATGATGGCGGTTATGGACGGGGTGGCAATAACTTCACCGGCCAAGCGGTTGTAAGCGCTGTAGATGAAAGCGCCGCCGGCTGCAATTAATATCATTCCGATTACCAGGCCGGCCAGGTATTCGGTTCGGCCGTGCCCGTGCGGATGTTCACTGTCCGCTTTTTTGCCGGCTACAAGAAAACCGATTAAAACCACAAGCGATGAAAATATGTCGGAGGCGCTGTGCACAGCATCGGCTATCAGGGCCAGGCTGTTGGTAAGCAGGCCGAATACCAGCTTTAAAAGTGTTAGAAAGATATTGCCAACCACACTGGTCCAGCTTACGATCATGCCAACCCGGCTTCTTTCGGAAGGCTTTCTTAAATCCCTGTTTTTAGTTATTTTTTCGGCCAAACGGCCGCCGAGTGATTTCATGAATAAATACCCGTACTTTCCAAATTAACCATCATTATAACATAATGGTGGCGTCGATTCATAAAGGCAGCTCAAAAAAAACAACAACAATCCCAATAGGCTGTGCTCTCGAAGGGTATTTGCTTATTGTTGGCATGATTTATCATATAATACTCTATATCCTAGTAATATCCTTAATTTTACTGCCCCTTTTCCCTTTTGCTAACGGGCAGGCAATATGACATAATTATATAGTAAAGGTTGCCTGAATCGGCAGCCATAGAAAGGCGCCTCCGGTAAACGGGCCGGGCTATTTTGAAACACTTAATTAAACACCCGTATAACAATCAAGATCAGGCGCGCCCTGGACGATGTGATACGGTTTTTTTATTTAAAGCCGGAGTTATTTCGGCCTTTCTAAAATGACCCGCAGTTTTGCTACTAGTAACTAAAGGAGGTGAACAGCCCGGTAATATAACCGGGCTGGACGATTGAGCCAAAGAGGAGTAATAGTTGGTAAACCCTATGAAAGATTAAGCCGGGAACAGGTTGAAATAATTAACCGCACTTCCCTGGATCTACTGGAGAACCCGGGTATTCTCTGCTACCACGAAGAAAGCGTTACCATGCTGGAAAAAGCCGGAGCTAAAGTAAAGGCTACCCGGGAAGGGGAGCACGATGCCTGGTGGGTAAGCATTCCGGAAAAAGTGGTCAGGCAGGCCCTGGATACGGCGCCCTCGAAAGTGACCCTTGGAGCAAGAAATCCCGAAAACAAAGTAGTTATGGATGCTGAAGAGAGTCGGGTTCATTTTGGCAGCGGTTCGGAAACGAACTACTGGCTGGAAATTGAACCGGAAACTTTTAGCTCCAAGAAAGATGGAAGAGAGCAAGTTTTTCCGGTCATGAAAAAAAGCCGTGGCAACCTCAGTTTTCTTTCCCGTTCGGCCCACCTGGCCAATAACCTGGAAAACCTCGACTTTTTTATTCGTAATGTCAATGTTCAGGATGAAGATATTACTACTGACAACAAAGATGTAAATGTCTTTTTTGCATCTCTAAACAATATAACCAAGCCGGTTGTCGGAGGTATTGCCGATTTCAACCAGCTCGAGCAGGTAGTTGGTATGGCAGAAATTATTGCCGGAGGCCGGGATGAACTGGTTAATAACCCGGTTACTTCTTTTATTACCAGCGTTATCAAAAGTCCCCTCCAGGTAGTGGCGGAAACTGCCGAAAAGCTGATTGCCATCGCCCGGATGGGCCTACCGGTAGTTATTTCCACCTCGCCCCAGGGCGGCTCAACCGCTCCGATCGACGAGCTGGGCATGGTGGCCCAGGTAAATGCTGAAGCGTTGACCGGGATTGTCATTAACCAGCTGGCCAACCCGGGAGCGCCGGTTATATATGGCGCAGTGCCGGTTCGGGCCCGCATGGACGATCTGCACGATATGTACGGTGTGCCTGAATTCTGCCATTACAATATGGCCTGTGCTCAGATGGCCCGTTACTACAAGGTGCCCTGTTACTCAACAGCCGGAGTGGGAGACGCCAAAGTGCCCGGTGTTCAAGCCGCTGTGGAAAAAATGTTTACCTATACGGCAGTACCTTTTGCCGCGCCGGATCTGGTGCATTATGCTTTCGGGCTGCTTGATAAAACCCAAACTTTTTCTCCCGAACAGGCGGTGCTTGATAACCACCAGATTGGCATGGTCAAGTTCCTGCACCGGGAAAGCGGTGTAACAACCGAAGCGGCGGATAAGACCCGGAAAGTGGTAGAAGAAGTAATGAACAGCCCTTACCGGATGTATGCCCGTTATGCCCGGAAAATGCTGCGCAAAGGCGGTATCTTTGAAGGGTTCCCATTTGAAGGAGAGGCTGATGATCAAGATCAGACTCTGCTTAAACTTCATGAGCGTTTTAAACAGCTTGAGGAAGAGAAACCGCAGCATCTGCCGGAAGATGTATGCAAAAGCATTTTTGAGAAGACACCCGGTTTGCTGCCGCGGTTAAACCCTTATGCAAATTAAGCGGTTTGGTTAAGGCTCTAAAAGGATTATTAATATTAAATCCGGTCACCAGGATGGTACGGCCGGTTATACTGACTTAAATTATTCAGACAGTGAAGTTAAGGAGGAAGAATATTGAAAGATGAATTGATTGAACGTATAGTGGAAAACGTCCTGCAGGGACGGCGCAACAAAGAGGATGAGGGTATTGAGGAGGATTACGCCGGGGAACCGGGCGTTGCGGAACTGGTCCAGGAAGCGTTGGACAGCGGAATCGATACCAATACGATATTGCTTAAAGGTTTAAGCGCCGGTATGGAACAGGTCGGCCAGAAGTATGAAACGGGAGAATATTTTATCCCCGACATGCTGACTGCAGCCGAAGCTGTGGAGGCCGGCATGAAAGTAATGGAACCGCATCTGGCCGGCGAAGGCGCAAGCGAAGGCAAAGGGAAAGTGATTATGGCCACGGTAGAGAAGGATTTGCACGACATAGGCAAAAACCTGGTTTCAATTATGCTTAAAGGGGCCGGTTTTAATGTGGTAGATTTGGGCATCGATGTGCCTGCAGCCCGGATAGTTGAAGCGGCTGAAGAAGAGAAGGCTGATTTAGTCGGGCTTTCCGCCCTGCTTAATACAACCATGGTTAACATGGAGGATGTAATCAAGGAGCTGGAGAATAAAGGCCTGCGGGATAAAATTAAGGTAATTATCGGTGGAGCGCCTACGTCTGATGATTTTGCGGACGAAATAGGAGCCGATGCTTACGGAAAAGATGCTTTTGCCGCTATTCGGGCAGCAGAGCAATTATTATCGGGAGGGAAAAAATAGTATGGATGCCGATAAAGCATACCAAGAAGCGATACGGCATGGAAGATATAGCGAACAGGTTCAGGGACTGCGCTGTAAGTATGACCATGTTCGTATTCATTTTGAAGACTTTATTACTTCTTATTACTTAAGGCCATATTTAGAGGATATGGTTAAGTTGAAGGTAAACAAAAATGGAGAAGGACTGCGTTTTTACGACCTGGGTTGCGGAACCGGTGATGGTTATGAACTGCTCAGCAAAATGGCCCGCCAGGCCAGGCTGTCGCAATTTGATACCCGCCTGATCCAGGATGACATGATGGATCAATACAAGGGAATTGACCTCAGCATTGAACTGCTGAAAGAAGCGGAGAACCTTTTTGGCGATTACGAGCATGTCAACTTCTGTAAAGGGGACTTTTCCAACGGGCTGCCCGTGGAAGAGGGTGAAGATGGCTACGACCTTTACTTTACTTCCTACGGAACCCTATCGCATTGCAACAACGAAGAGCTGGAAAAGTTGTTTGTCGACATAGGCAAGCACGCTCAAAACGGAAGCCTGGTCCTGGCTGATTTTCTAGGGCGCTACTCTTACGAGTGGCAGAACCTGTGGACCCATGATCCGGAAGAAGTTACCTACATGGATTATGTGATCAATTATCTTTATCAGGAAGAAGAAAGGGAGCAGGTGGAGCTTTCCTCTTTTCCCATGCGCCTCATGACGCCAGAAGAAGTATTTAGAATCCTGGAAAGAGCGGCTCGCAAGGCCGGAGTGCAGTTGAAAGTCCTCCGTTTCTTTGATCGCTCCCTGTTTGTGGGTCGGCACATTGAAACCGGGACTTACAACGGCAATGCCCAGCCCCTGCGCTTGATGGTTTCCTCACTTTTTGAGCGCGGCTTAAGGACCTACTTCCCTGATCTCAAAGTTAATTATATACCCAGGGAAGGATTTGACTGGCAGAACGAATCCCTTCAAAAGCTGGCCGATAGCTGGAATGCGCTGGTTGATTATACCATGGTGCTGATGGAGCATTATGACAGCGACGAAGAGTTGTTGCCCTACCCGCCGCAAACCGATGTGAAGCCACTGGAGAAAGCTTACCGGGTAATGCGCCAATCCCTGGAAGGTAGCCGGGGGCTTTACGGCGACATCAGGGCTGATTTGATCGAAGCCCAGCTGGGTTATGCTATTCGCAGCCTGGAGATGAACCTCCAGCAGGGCCACGGTCTTGGACACGGCCTGGTCGGTATTATTCAGATTGTTAAATAAGCAGAATTTTTAAGCCTTATAGCCTAATTGAATGCTTTAAAGAGAGGTTGTGCTGCCCTCAATCGTCTTTATAGCAATATTTTTGCCTAAAACTGCTTTTCAGGCTGAATAACTTTATAATACTGCTAAATATATGAGTTGTAACAGGTATCTTTATATGAAATAATTTAAACAGAAAAAGACCCAACCACAATATTATCGAAGTGCTTGAATTTTATAGGAATACTCAATAA
>PWFM01000147.1 GCA_003553895.1 Syntrophomonadaceae bacterium
CCGGATACCGAAGCGCGGCTTGATGTCAGGTGCGGAAAGCGCCTGGTGGTCTCCGGCAGCGCTGTGACCGAAAAAAAAGGAAGGGAGGTGGATCCGTAGAATAATAAAGGAAATAGTGGAAAAGTGTTGAATTATTGAGTAGTTATTGCACCATGCTTGGAAGGGTAAGGGGGTTAAAAGGTGAGTCGGAAGAATTTTATTGTAGGCATTGATGTAGGAACAGCTGAGGTAAGGGTTGGGCTCGGCGAACCCCGCCCCGATGGCACTTTGAATATTGTTGGATTGGGCCTCAGCCCTTCCGATGGTGTTCGAAAAGGTGTAATTGTTGATCTGGAGAAAACTGTTGAATCGATTGTAACTGCGGTTGAAGAAGCAGAAAGGATGGCCGGTTTAAAAATCGATTCAGCCTATGTGGCTTTAAAAGGTTTAAACATCGAGCTGATCAATAATCGGGGAGTTGTAGCGGTTACTTCCGATGATCGGGAAATACGGGAAGAGGACCTGGACAGGGTCATGCAGGCGGCCAGGGTGGTGGCCCTGCCCACCGACCGGGAAATTGTAGATGTTATCCCCCGGGAATTCATTGTTGACGGTTTTGAAGGGATCAGAGACCCCCTGGGAATGTTGGGAGTGAGGTTGGAAGTCGATGCCCAGGTTGTAACCAGCCTGATTACTCCTCTTCACAACTTGCTCCGCTGCGTTAACCGGGGCGGTGTGACCGTTAACGCTCTTGTCCTGCAGGCCCTGGCCAATGGCGAAGTATCCCTTTCCGCCGATGAAAAAGAACTGGGCGTGTTTCTGGTTGACATTGGCGGCGGAACAACGGAGGTCGCGTTTTTCCAGAATGGAAAACTGGAAAAGCTGGCAGTGCTGCCGGTGGGAGGCGATCATATCACTACCGATCTTGCCGCCGGACTGCGCATCAACCACCTTTCAGCTGAAGAGCTGAAAAAAGAGCATGGATCGGCTATGGGGACCATGGCCGAAAGCGAACCTAAAATTGAAGTAAAAACTGTAGGCAGCAACGAGCTCAGGCTGGTGTCGGAAAGAGAGCTCAGCAGTTTTATCGAGCCGAGGGTACAGGAAATTTTTCAAATGATCAGGGAAGAAATAACCAAAATGGGCTGGCCGTATTTGCCTCCGGCCGGGATGGTTATGCGCGGCGGAGTCTCCTCAATGAGGGGAATGGTAGAAATGGCCCGTTTAGCTTTTGAAAGCGACCAGGTCAGGATTGCCAGTTTCGACGTAGTCGGCATTAAAAATCCGATTTATTCTACTGTGACCGGGCTGCTCTATTATGTGCAGCGCCAGCAGCCCAAGATGCATATCCAGGAGCGGGGCAAGTCAACCCGGAAAAAAGGGCCCGGCCTCTGGCAGAGGATAAAAGACTGGTTGACCGATATTGTAGATTGAGATTGTAACCTGAACAGAAGAGCATACCAATTCAGGAGGGGCTTTTTGATGATTGAGTTTGATATTGAAATGGAACAATTTGCTTCCATAAAAGTAGTGGGAATAGGTGGAGGAGGAAGTAATGCTGTAAACCGGATGATCGCAGCCGGCTTGCAGGGAGTTGATTTTTGCGCGGTAAATACCGATGCCCAGGCTCTTTACCTGGCCAATGCCGGCACGAAACTGCAGATCGGCGAACAGCTGACCAAGGGCCTTGGGGCCGGAGCCAATCCGGACATCGGCTGCAAGGCCGCAGAAGAAAGCAGTGAAGAAATTGAAGCCATGCTCAAGGGAGCGGACATGGTCTTTATCACCGCCGGCATGGGTGGTGGGACCGGAACCGGCGCTGCCCATGTAATTGCTGAAATAGCCCAAAAATTGGGGCCCCTGACGGTAGGCGTGGTAACCAAACCGTTTACTTTTGAAGGCAAGAAGCGCAAGCAGCAGGCTGAAGAAGGAATAGCGGCCCTCAGGGAGAAAGTCGATACCCTGATCACCATTCCCAACGACCGCCTGCTCCAGGTTGTTGAGAAGAAAACCCCCATCCTGGAAGCTTTCCGGGTTGCCGACGATGTCCTTCGGCAGGGTGTGCAGGGCATTTCCGACCTGATCGCTGTGCCCGGACTGATCAACCTGGATTTTGCCGATGTGCGGACGATTATGGCTGAAACCGGGCCCGCTTTGATGGGTGTCGGACAGGGCAGCGGCGAGAACCGCACCATGGAAGCAGCCAAAGCGGCCACCAGCAGTCCACTGCTGGAAACCTCCATTGAAGGAGCCAGGGGAGTCTTGATCAACGTAACCGGCGGGACCGACCTGGGCCTTTACGAGGTCCACGAAGCGGCTGAAATCGTAGCCGGGTATGCTGATCCTGATGCCAACATCATCTTCGGGGCGGTGATTGATGAAAACTGCCAGGATAATGTTCGCGTCACGGTGATTGCCACCGGATTTAACGCTCCCGAGCAACAGCAAAAGCAGGGATTTAAGCCCACTTTAGCTGCTGTAGGAAAAAGCGCTTATGCCCGGGGAGAAAACCTGGATGCCCCGGCCTGGTCGCGCTGGCAGCGGCAGCAGGAACAGCAGGATAAAATTGTCAATGAGTAGGACAAGAGGCTATCTGAGTTAACAGTTAATTGCTATTACCAATCTGGCGATAAATGGCATTAAAACAATCCGGCGTTCCGGCCTTAGCTGAGCGCCGGATTGTTTGCAAATTCTAAGCGGGTCATCTCTCCCAAGAAAAAAAGATCAATTTAGCCCTTTACACACAATATATTGTGTTCTATAATTAATGAAACGCAAGATATTGATGGGAGAGCTTAATATGAAATGCCCTTATTGCGGAGAAATTGATACCCGCGTTTTAGATTCCCGGTCCACCCAGGATTCCTCTGCAATCAGGCGCCGGCGTCAGTGCGTGAACTGCTCCAACCGTTTTACCACCATGGAAAAAACCGAGGAAGAACCGCTTGTGGTCATCAAGAGAGATGGCCGCCGGGAACTTTTTGACCCGGGTAAAATTATCAGGGGTCTGCTCCTGGCCGGGCGGAAGCGAAATATCCCGCTTTCCCACTGGGAGACGCTGGTTGAAAACCTCGAACAGGAATTGCGCAGTAACTATGTCAAGGAAATTACAGCCGACCGGATCGGCGACATGATCCTGAAAAAGCTGCGTTTAACCGACGAAGTTGCCTACGTGCGATTTGACTCTGTCTTCCGCAAGTTTCCCGATGTTGAAGCTTTCAAAGCCGAACTGGAAGACATGCTTCGTGAAAAAGAAGAGTTAAAAAAACAAGGGAGGCTGCAATAATGAACGACGGTACAGCGCCGGTTGAAGTCGAGACCGCATACGATGCAGAAAAAACTTTTAAAGAAATCCGCAAACGTGATGGCCGGGTGGTCCCCTTTGACCCGGAAAAGATCACCGATGCCATTTTCAAGGCGGCAAAGGCTGTCGGCGGAAGCGATCGCAGCATTGCCGAAAACCTGACCGGGCAGGTAATCAAAAACCTGCAGCAAAAAGTTCAAAACGGCGTCACCCCCAGCGTGGAGGAAGTTCAGGACGAAGTGGAAGTGGTCCTGATCGAAAACGGCCACGCCCGGACGGCAAAGGCCTATATCCTCTACCGCGATCGCCGCACCCGGATCCGGGATGGCAAATCTGAACTAATGGATGTAGTCAAGGAGATTTTAGTCGAAACAAACCGGGAAAACGCCAATGTTAGCAACTCGCCTTCCGCCAAGATGCTGCAGATAGCCATGGCTGCCAGCAAGCAGTATTACCTCAGTAACCTGCTGCCGGAAGAATTTGCCCGCGCTCACGATGAAGGCAGCTTCCATATTCATGACCTGGATTATTACAGCAAAACCTTGAACTGCCTGCAGATAGACCTGTCCCGCCTGTTACAGGAGGGTTTTAATACCGGCTACGGCTATATCCGCCCTCCGAAGCGAATTGCTTCCGCGGCCGCCCAGGCGGCAATTATCCTGCAGAGCAACCAGAACGATATGTTTGGCGGCCAGAGTTTCCCCCATTTCGACCGCAGTATGGGTGAAGTGATCAGGGGGCTGAAAAAACAGCCCGATTATGAAGAAATATACCAGGCCATGGAAGGTTTAATTTATAACCTCAATACCATGCACAGCCGGGCCGGCGCCCAGGTCCCCTTCAGTTCTATCAATTTTGGTACGGACACCACCGCCGAAGGACGCCTGGTCTCTAAGGCTGTCCTGGAATCTTTTAAGCGCGGCCTGGGCCGCGGGGAGAGCCCGATTTTCCCCAACCTTGTTTTCAGAGTCAAGGCGGGAGTAAATTTTAATCCCGAAGATCCCAACTACGATCTTTACCGCCTGGCCCTGGAAGTAACCGCCCGCCGCATGAACCCGACCTTCAGCTTCATGGACAGCTCTTTTAACCGGGTTTACGGTGACGAGGTCTCGTACATGGGCTGCCGGACCAGGGTTATCGGCAACCGGCACGGCCCCGAGCAATCAGCCGGACGGGGCAACATCGCTCCGGTTACCCTGAATTTGCCCCGCATTGCCCTGGAATGCCGCGGACAGCAGGACCTGTTTTTTGTCCAACTGGATCGGGTGCTGCGCCTGGCGGCCCGGCAGCTTTTGCACCGCTTTGAAGTCCTGGCCCGCCTGAAAACCCGCGATCTTCCCTTCTTGATGGGACAGCAGCTCTACCTCGATTCGGACAAGCTCGGTCCCGACGATTCGATCCGGGAAGTAATTAAACACGGAACCCTGGCCGTAGGTTTTATCGGGCTGGCCGAAGCCCTCCATCTTTTGGCCGGCAAACATCACGGTGAAGATGAAGAGGCCCTGGCCCTGGCATTAAAGATAGCAGATCATATCAGGAGGCGAATTGACAGCTACGCGGAAGAATACGATCTGAACTTTACCCTGGTAGCTACTCCGGCCGAAGGGTTGGCCGGCCGGTTTGTCAGCATGGATCGGGACCGGTATGGATCCATACCGGGCGTTACCGACAAAAGTTATTATACCAACTCATTTCATATTCCCGTTTATTACGCCATGTCCATGTTTGAAAAGATCAAAGCAGAAGGCCGTTTCCACAGTTACTGCAACGCCGGCCATATTAGTTATACCGAATTGGAGGCCCCGCCGGTCCATAACCTTGAGGCCGTGGATCGGATAATCCGCCAGATGGCGGAAGCGGACGTCGGCTACGGAGGTATAAATTTCCCCCTGGACGAATGCCGGATCTGTTCCCACAGCGGCGTTTTTAACGGGTCATGCCCCCACTGCGGCAGCCCTGAAATCAGGCATATACGCCGGATTACCGGTTACCTGTCGACCGATGAGCGGTTTAATGAAGCCAAGTGGAAAGAACTTCAGGACAGGCGGGTCCATTTTGGGCCCGGGAGGTGATCGGCATGATCAGACTGGCCGGGATGCATAGAGACAGTATAGTGGACGGCCCCGGAATCAGGCTTTCCATCTATGTGCAGGGCTGCCCGCATCGCTGCCCGGGATGCCACAACCCCGAAACCCACGATCCCGGCGGCGGTTACGAGGCAGACTTAGAAGAATTAGCCGCCCTGATTAAAGCACACCGGGCCGGCATTGACGGGGTCACCATTTCCGGCGGCGAGCCCTTTGAGCAGCCCGAACCGCTGGCCGCCCTGGCCGGCAGAGTGCTTGAAGAGGGGCTGAACCTGATCATTTACAGCGGTTACCGGTTCGAAGATTTGCTGGCAAAAAGCAGGCATGATCATAATATCCGCCGCCTGCTGGAAGCCGGATGGTTACTGGTGGACGGCCCTTACCGGCTGGAAGAAAGGGACTGCAACCTGCCTTTCCGCGGGTCAAAAAACCAGCGTTTGGTCGACCTGCAAGCATCCCTGGACAGCGGTAAAGCGGTGGAATGGCCTGCCGGCATGGGGAAAGAAAAAGTTTTGACTGGAGCGGATCATCTCAGTGGAGGAATCTAAGTGAAGGAAGCGGCGGAAGCATTTATTCTGCGCCGGGATAACAACGGCCTGGCCTACCTGCAGGCCCCCCTGTTAACAAAGGAAGGCCTGGTGGAACATGCTTTTTCCACCCGTTGTGGAGGAGTAAGCGCCGGGAGGCTGGCCAGCCTCAACACGGGCTTTCATGTCGGGGACCGGTGGGAAAACGTTCTGGCCAATCGGCGAATTTTTTTCGACCGCTTCAATTACGATTACCGGGATATTGTATCGGCCACCCAGGTGCACGGGACCGCTATCGGGGTTTTTGATCACAGTAACCGCGGGGAAGGGGCCTTGCCCG